>JBIIIA010000152.1:0-7424 GCA_044235195.1 Thermoflexales bacterium | reverse complement strand
GCCAGCATGCGCAGCTCGGCCGGATCATTCCAGTCCATCCAATAGCCCAGCCGCACCGACTGTTCGGTCTGCTGCGCGGCGCTGTTCAGCACGCGCTGCTTGCACAGGGCGATGAAATTCGCCATGCCGAAGTTTTCGATGTCGCGCTTGGTGGTGAAACCGAGCTCCTTCTCGACGTTCACCTCGACCCACAGGCCCTGGCAGTCGAAGCCCTGCTGCCAGCGCAGTTCGGCGCCCTTCATCGCGTGATAGCGGCACCACAAGTCCTTGTAGGTGCGGCCCCAGGCGTGGTGCACGCCCATCGGGTTGTTGGCGGTGATCGGGCCGTCGATGAACGACCAGCGCGTGGGCGCGTCTTTGCGCAGCGCTCGGAGCGTCTCGAACGCGCGCGTGCGCTGCCAGAATGCGAGGACGGAGCGCTCCTGCGCCGGGAAATCGACTTGGTTGGAAACTGGATGGAACATAGTGGCGGCGGCAATTCTATCCGGCGTATGGCGCGCAGCTGACGCCGGCTGACGACCTTCGAAACGAAGGAAAGGTACCCGGCTTCTTAGAAGCCGGGTACCTTTCCTTCGTTTCGAAGGTGCCGTCTCCGCTATCATGCGATTATGAAGCTGCTCAGCGTGAACATCGGCGCGGCGCGCGCCATGTCCGAGGCGAAGATCAACGGCACGACCGGCATCTACAAGACGCCGATCGACGCACCGGCGTACGTCGGCGCGCTCGGCCTGACGGGCGACGCGGTGTGCGACACGAAGAACCACGGCGGCCCGGATCAGGCGGTGTACCTTTACGGCGCACCGGATTACGCGTGGTGGGCGGCCACGCTCGGCGCCGAACTCGAGCCGGGCACGTTCGGCGAAAACCTGACCGTCGACGGCCTCGCGAGCGCGGCGGCGTGGGTGGGCGATCGCCTGCGCATCGGCGAGGTGCTGCTGGAGGTGGCCGCCCCGCGCATCCCGTGCCACATCCTGGCGCGCCGCATGGAAGACGCGCAGTTCGTGACGAAGTTCCGCGACGCTGCGCTGCCGGGCGTGTACTGCCGCGTGCTGGAGCCCGGCTACGTGCAGGCCGGCCAGGCGGTGGAATACGTCCGCGCCGCCAACCCGATCGTGTCGATCGTCGAAATGTTCCGCGACTACTACGCGCCGACGCACGATGCGGCGACGCTGCGTCGCTTTCTCTCCGCGCCGATCGCGGCGCGCTCGCGCGCGGCGCTGGAGAAGCGCACCTCGGCTGCGGCATGACCAGGCTCACCGAACGCTACAGCCGCCGCCGCGCCACCGCGACGGTGCTCGTCGGCATCATCCTGCTGACGATCCCGTGCTACCTGCTCGGCTTCGGCCTGCTGTGGATCGCGCAGCCGGTGGCGACGACGGCCGTGGCGACGACGGACGGCGGACGACGGACGACCGCCGTGCCGACGGCGGACCGCCGACTACCGACGGCCGTGTCGACGGCCGTGCCGCCGGCTGCTGTGCCACCGACCGCCGTGCCGACGGCGGAGCCTTCATCCACCGCCACGGCGGAGCCGACGGCCACCGATCTGCCGCCGACCGAGCCGCCGCCGCCCACGGAGACGGCCACCGAAGTCGTCGTCGTGCCGCTGGAGACCGCGACGCCGGAGCTGCTGCCGATCGAGCCGACGATGACGCCGGCGCCGTGATCAGTCGGCGAGCGCCTGTTCGATGGCCAGCCGGAACGCGGCGAACGGCTGCGCGCCGACGATGAGCTTGCCGTCGACAAGAAACGACGGCGTGCCGCGCACGCCGACGCGCTGGCCCTCGTCGGCGTCGGCGAGCACGCGCGCGCGGACGGCGTCGTCCTTGAGGCAGTTCGCGAATTTCGCCGCGTCGAGGCCCAGCTCGCCGGTGACCTGCGTGGCGGCGGCGGCGATCTCGGCGTCGGTTCCGGCCGGGATGCGGCCGCTGAAGAGCACGTTGTGCATCTCCCAGAACTTGCCCTGTTCGGCGGCGCACTCGGCGACGACGGCCTTGGGCAGCGACGAGTCCGCCAGGAACGGGAAGTGCTTGTAGCTGATCTGCACTTTGCCCGAGGCCACGTACGTGTCGATGATCTGCTTCAGCGTCGTGTCGTAGAAGCGCTTGCAGTAGCCGCATTCGAAGTCGCTGTATTCGATGATGACCACCGGGGCATCGGCCTTGCCCTGCGAGTTGGCCGGCCGCGGCTGCATGTCGAAGGTCGGCTCGGTCGTGGCCTGTGCATCGGTGGGCGCGGCGGCGGCGGGGTTCTGCCGCAGCGCCGCCTGCGCGCCTTCGAATGCGGCAGCGCGCACGGCGGCGGCGTCGATGGCGGCCGGGGCCTGGGCAGTGCGCGGCGCGCCGGAGTTGCCGAGGCCGAACACCAGCGCGCCGCCGATGACCATGCCGAGCAGCAGCGTGGCGACGCTGCTCAATCCGGATCGTGCCGGGTGCACCTCTGTCTGCTGTTCGGGATGCGGGGAATTTTCGGAATTCATATTCATCGACGTGCGGCGATCAGTTCGCCGTAGAGCTTTTCGTATTCACGCACCGTGCGCTGCGTGCTGTAGTGCGACTCGATTTCCGCCCGCGGACGGACGTAGTGGGCGCGATTCTCGCAGACGCGCACGATCGCGTCCGCCAGCGCCTGGGCGTCGCCGATCGGCACGACTTCACCCATGCCGGTGACGCGCGGCGCCACGCGCACGCCGGGCAGGTCGCTGCAGATCACCGGCGTGCCGCAGAGCATCGATTCGACCTGCACCAGGCCGAACGATTCGGTGCTGTTGAGCGAGGGCAGCACGTGCACGTCGCAGGCGGCGAAGAACGCGGCCAGCGCCGGGCCCTGCAGCGGGCCGGTGAAATCCCAGCATGCGCCGTGGCGCGCGGCGAGTGCGGCCAGGCGCGCGTGGATGCGCTGCGCGTACTCCTCTTCCCCGATGACGTTCTTGTACGGGCCGACGAAGAACACGCGCGCGCCCGGCGCATGCGGCAGGATCAGCTCGAGCGCCTGCGCCAGCACCTCGACGCCCTTCTCCGTGGCCAGCCGGGCGACCATGCCGATGTTCGGCCCGGGGCCGACTTTCCACTGTGTGCGAAATGCTTCCACGTCGGCCGGGTCCGGCGTCGGCATTTCGATGGGCGGCGGGACGACGGCCAGCTTGCGGCGGTAGCGCTGCAGAAATTTCGAGTGCTGTGCGAAGTCGTCCGTGTACGAGACTACGCGATCGACGTTGTGGCCGGCGATGCGATTCATCGTGTCGATGACGCGCTGCACGACGCGGTTGGCCGGGCTGTCGGGCAGGCGAATGTCGCCGTGGATGGTCAGCAGCGACGGCACGCGCGCCAGCCGGGCGTTGAGGGCGATGCCGGCTCCGTCGAACTGCGGCAGGTGCAGGTGCGCGACGTCGAAGGACGGCAGCAGGCGGCGCAGCGTGGCGCCGTAGCTCGGCATCACCACGCCCTTGCTGATGCGCAGCGCCACCGGCACGCGCACGATGGACACGCCGTCCATGACTTCGCGGTGCGGCAGCTGCGGGTCGTACTGCGACGTGAGCACGGTGACGTCGTGGCCGGCGGCGGCCAGGCCGCGCGCCAGTCGTTCGACGTAGATCGTCAGCCCGCTGATCCACGGGCGGTAGTACGTGAGCAGGTGAAGGATGCGCATGATCGGTCAGGAGCGGCTGCGCGTGAGTTGTCCGAGCGACAAGCCGAGTCGGAGCAGGCCGACGAAGCCGAGTGCGATCAGCGCGAGCATCTGCGAAATCCACCAGACGAAGACGAAGGCCACGCCGCGCGCGACGTCGCCGCCGAACGGTTCGAGGGCGAGGCGGGCGAAATACTGCGCCGGGCCGAGCCCGCCCGGGGTGGGGACGACGCCGCCGAGGTTGGCGACGATGACGACGAGCGTGGACGCCTGCATCGACGGCGGCAGGAAGGCGCGCATGACGAACCAGCACACGAAGAGCGAGCCGACCCAGACGCCGGCGGTCAGGGCGAGGACGGCGGCGGTGCGCGCCGGCGAGCCGAGCATGCGGAAGCCGGCGCACACGTCGCGGAAGCGGGCGATCCACGGTTCGGCGTCGATGCCGGGCAGGCGGCCGAGCGCGCGGCGCAACAGCCCTTCGACGCGGTCGGCGGCGGCGATGACCACGGCGATGCCGATCAGCATGGCGACGAGCAGCGCGCCGGAGATCAGGGCCGGGCGGGCCAGCGCCTCGGGCAGGGGCAGGAACGGCGCCACGCCGGCCAGCAGCAGCAGCACGGCCGACAGGTCGAGCAGCCGTTCGACGACCACCGCGCTGAGCGCGCGGGGCATGTTCACCGATGTGCGGGCGCCGATGACGTAGGCGCGCCCGATCTCGCCGAGGCGGCCGGGCAGCAGCATGTTCATCATGTAGCCGATGTTCAGCGCATGAAACGTGACGCCGAACGGCGTGCCGCCCATGATGGCGGCCCAGCGCAGCGCGCGCAGCGTCAGCACGCCGAGCAGCGCGGCGCCGGCCGGGGCGAACCACGGCCAGTCGGCGGTGCGCAGCGCCTCGGCGAACGCGCCGAAGTCGACGTCGCGGAAGGTGAAATACAGGGCGACGGCGGCGATGCCCACGCCGATGCCCACACGCAGAATTTTCATGCTCGCGCCGCGATTCTAGCGTCCAGCGCGTCGAGCGCGCCGTTCGGCAGCGACTGGCAGCCGAGGTAGGCGTCGCCGTCGCTGGACAGCCCGTGGAAATCGCTGCCGCCGGTGACGAGCAGCCCGTGGCGTTCGGCGCGCGCCAGGAGAGCCGCCCGGTCGGCCGGCGGGTTGTCCGGGTGGAAGACCTCGATGCCGTCGAGGCCGGCGGCGACCAGGGAGGTGAAGAGCGCCTCGAGGTTGCCCTTGAACAGGCTGGGGTGCGCCAGCACGGCCACGCCGTGGGCGGCGTGGATCAGCTCGACGGCCTGCGCCGGGGTGAGGGCGTCGTTCGGGACGAAGGCCGGCTGTCCCTCGGCCAGGAAGCGATCGAAGGCGGTCTGGAAATCCGGCACGCGGCCGGCGGCGACGAGCGCGCGCGCGATGTGCGGGCGGCCGATCATGCCGTCGCCGGCCAGCGCCGCAACGGCCTCGAAATCGACCGGCGCGCCGAGGTCGGCCAGCCGGGCGAGGATGGCGCGCGCGCGCGACGCGCGCAGCGGCTGCAGCGAGTCGATGGTGCCGCGCGTGTCATCGTCCGTCGGCCGCATGCCGTAGCCGAGGACGTGCGCTTCCTTGCTGCCCTCGAAGAGCGTGCTGATCTCGATGCCGCGAATTATGCGCACGCCGAGGCGCGCGCCGGCGGCGGCCGCCTCGTCGAGGCCGCGCAGCGTGTCGTGATCGGTGAGCGCCAGCGTGGACACGTCCCGGTCATGGGCGAGTTCGACCAGCTGCGTCGGCGACAATCGGCCGTCGGACGCCGTGGAATGGCTATGAAGATCAGTGCGCATACACGCGCATTATCATGTCGGTCGGCACAGCCGACCTCAGCGGGGTTCGATGGCAAGCCGCACCGCAGTGCGCTCCGCGCCGTCGATGGTCACATCCGAAAACGACGGAATGACGACGACGTTGATGCCGTCGAGCAGGAGATAGCCGCGTGCGATCGCTGCTGCCTTCATGGCCTGATTGACCGCACCAGCTCCGATTGCCTGCACATCTACGCGCCCTTGTTCACGGACGATGCCCGCGATGGCGCCGGCGACGGCCGTGGAGCGGGAACCGGCCGACACCTTGATGATCTCCGGCGTGGATGCGAATGACGGTTCGTTGCTTTCCATTGGTGGGAATCCTTCGTGTACTGCGATATTACAGTTGTCCATTGACACGGAATCGCTATGTTAGGCGATTACTGTTGAATTGCGTATGAGAAAACAATTAATAAACAATTTTTTGGATGAGTTTGTCCCGACGACAACGGGTGCAGGCTCTCAGTTGCTTCATGTGCGACGCATTCGTGGTGCGCAGGAGCGGGTGCTGCTGTACATCCACGGCTGGGGCGGTTCGTCTCGTTATTGGAAGGATAGTATGACCGCATTTGCGGAAATCAGAAATGGGATCGCGCCCGACTTGCCGGGGTTCGGCCGTTCGCCGGCTGCGGCGGACGATCGGATGTATACCCACGCCGGATACGCCGAGTGCCTGGCCGGCCTGCTGGACGCGCTCGGCGTGGCGCGCTGCGACGTGGTGGCGCACAGTTATGGGTGCGGGCCGGCGATCCATCTTGCGCAGCGCGAACCCGACCGGGTGCAGCGGCTGGTGCTGAGCAACTTCAGCACCTTTCGCGACGAGCGCGAACGCCGGTTCGTGGCGGCCATGCACGGCATTTCGGCGCTTCCGGTGCGGCTGCGCCGCTTTCGCTTCGCCCGCGGCCGCGCGTTCGCCCGCCTGCTGGGCAGCCAGTTTTTTTACCGGCGGCCTGCCGACGACGTGCTGCAGGGCGGGCTCGAAGATTTCCTGGCGATGGACGCGCACGCCGCGCACGTCAGCGCCGCGGCGTCGCTCGGCTGGGATACGCCCGAGGCGCTGCGGTCGCTCACTCAGCCTGTGCTGTTCATCCACGCCCGTCAGGATCGCATCATGCCGCCGCGCAACGCCGCTTACACGGCTGCGCTGGCGCCACGCGGGCGCCTGGAGTGGATCGACGAGTGCGGACACATGCCGATGGTCGAAAAACCCGAGGAATTCCGCACGCTGGTGCGGGAGTGGATCGACGAGGGACGGCCGACGGCAGATCGCTGACGGTCGTCCGTCGTCGGCCGTCCGTGGTCGGGTCGATGGCGTTCCCCCGCCGTCTGTGCTTCACTAGGGCATCATGAGCGACCGCGATCCCTTTGCGCGCACGCGCGAATTTCTCGTCGCGCTCGGCCTGCCGCCGGGCGACCTGCAGACCATTCCCGATTCGCAGAAGCGATTCGCAGACGGCGCGCACTACCGCGTCGAGATTCCGAGCGTGGAGGGGCCGGCGGCGATGCGCGCGGTCCTCGAAGAAGCCGAGCGCCGCAAGGTGCGCGTGCATCGCGTCTCGCAGGGCAGCGGCGTGATGCTGCTGACCGACGCCGAGATTCGTGAAATGGCGCAGCTCGGCCGCGAAGCGCGCGTCGAAGTGAGCCTGTTCGTCGGTCCGCGCGCGGCGTGGGAGACCGGATCGCAGATCCTGTCGCTGGCCGGCAAAAACCTCGGCGCGCGCCATCGCGGCATGGAGCAGCTGATCTACGCCGTCGAAGACATCAAGCGCGCGGCGTCGCTCGGCATCCGCAGCGTGCTGATCGCCGACGAAGGGCTGCTGTGGGTGGCCGACGAAATGCGCCGCCGCGGCGAAATCCCCGCCGACTTCTGCTTCAAGATTTCCGTGCAGATGGGCGCGGCCAACGCCGCGTCCGTGCGTCTGCAGGAGAAGCTCGGCGCCACCACCTACAACGTGCCGACCG
>JBIIIA010000151.1:0-7440 GCA_044235195.1 Thermoflexales bacterium | reverse complement strand
GCCCGGCCGAACGCCGCGTCGCCGTCGGGTTCACCGATCGTGCTCACCGCCGCGGACGTGCGCGGCGTCGGCGTCGACGTGCGCCATGCGACGGGCGGTGAAATGCATCTCGACTGGAACGGCGACGACCCGCAGCTGCACGTCGCGCGTGCGCTGCTGTGCGAAGGCGCGCAACACGTGGGCGTCGAGCTGACCGTGCAGCGTTCATCCGCAGGATGGATGCAGGTTTTCTGGAGCGCCGACGACGCACACGGCGAAGGACGCTCGCTGCGCCGCTGGTATCCGGACGGAGACGTCACAGCGCAGTTCGCGTTCCGGCGCGCGCCCGGCCCGCTCCACCTGCGCATCGATCCGGCCGCAGCGCCCGGCGCCGCCACGATTCGATCGCTGGCGATCTACTGTCTGCCGTGAGCGCTACCTGCGCTTCTCCAGCTCCTCGCGGAAGAGATCGTTCAGCACAGGCGCGTTGCCCTTGCCCTTGAGCGCCTTCATCGCCTGCCCGACGAAGAAGCCGAACACCTTCTGGTTGCCGGCCAGGTACTGTTCCACTTCCTTCGCGTTCGCGTCGAGCACCTGCGCCACGACTGCGCGCAGCGCATCCTGATCGTTGACCTGACCGAGGCCGCGGCTCTGCACGATCGTCCCGGCGTCGGCCCCGCCGGCGAACATCTCCTCGAGCACCTGGCGCGCCGTGTTCACGTTGATCGTCTTGGCGTCGACCAGCCGCACCAGCTCGGCCAGCTGCTCCGGCCGCACACGCACGGCGTCGATCGAATCCACGCCGCCGGCGCGCATCAGGCGCGCGAAGTCGATCTGCAGGAAGTTGGCGATCGCCTTGGCATGCGGCGCGCCGGCCGCCGCCACCGCGCGATCGAACCAGTCCGACGTGGCGCGGTCGACCGTGAGCTGAGCCGCGTCGTAGGCGCTCAGCCCGTACTCCGCGCGGTAGCGATCCTGCCGCTCCAGCGCCAGCGTCGGCACGCCGACGCGCGTGCGCGCCAGCCATTCTTCGGACACGTGCAGCGGCGGCAGGTCGGGCTCCGGGAAATAGCGATAGTCGTGCGCGTCCTCCTTGCGGCGCTGCACGAACGTCGCCATGCGATCGGGATCCCAGCCCAGCGTCACCTGCTCCACCCGCCCGCCGGCGTCGAGCACCGCCGTCTGCCGCCGAATTTCATAGGCGATCGAATCGCGCACCGCGCGCAGCGAATTCAGATTCTTGATCTCCACCTTCGTGCCGAACGCCGTCGTGCCCTTCGGGCGCAGGCTCATGTTCGGCTCGCAGCGCATCGCGCCCTTCTCCATGTCGCCGGTGCTCACGCCCAGATACCGCACAATGTTCTGCAGTGCGCTGAGATATGCGAACGCCTCGTCCGCCGAATAGATGTCCGGCTCGGTGACGATCTCCAGCAGCGGCACGCCGCTGCGGTTGTAGTCGACCATGCTGCGGCTGCCGACGTGCGTCAGCTTGCCGGTGTCCTCTTCGAGATGCGCGCGCCGCACGCGCACGCGCTTGCGATAGCACTCCTCCACCCAGTTGCCGCTGCTCAAGTCGCGCACGTCGACGTCGAGCCAGCCGTCGTAGCTCATCGGATACATGTACTGCGTGAGCTGATAGCCCTTCGGCAGATCCGGATACCAATAGCTCTTGCGCTCCCAGAAGGTTCGCGTGTGAATGGCGCAGTTCAACGCCAGGCCGACCTTCATGGCGAACTCGACGGCGCGTGCGTTGATCACCGGCATCGCGCCGGGCATGCCGCCGCACGTCGGACAAACATTGGTGTTCGGCTCGGCGCCGTGAAAAGCCGCCGAACATTCGCAGAACATCTTGCTGGCCGTGTCCAGCTCGATGTGCGTCTCCATGCCGATGATGACTTCGTATTCCATGATTGCAGACGATGCTCCCGGCGTCAGCCGAGTTTGAGATCCGGTTCGATGTCGAGGGTCAGGTCGTGGCGAATGCCGCGCACGAAGGAAAAGTGCGCCGCAGCGCCGATCATCGCGGCGTTGTCGGTGGACAGCGAACGCGCCGGAAACGACGCCGACACGCCGAAGCGATGCTTCATTTTGTCGCGCAGCGCCTGGTTGGCGCTCACCCCGCCGCCGACCAGCACCGCGCGCGCGCCGAATTCCTGCGCCGCGCGATGCGCCTTCTCCACCAGCCAGTCCGTCACCGAATCCTGGAACCCGGCAGCGATGTCGGCCACCGGCGTATTCGGGGACAACTGGCCGTTCACGGTGTGCTGCTGCACCAGCTGCAGCACCGCCGTCTTGGCGCCGCTGAACGACAGCAGATATTCATCCGACGCCGGCGTCGCACGCGCCGTCTTGGCGCTCGCCGACACCTTCGGCCGCGACAGCCGATAGCGCGACGGATTTCCGCCCGCCGCCGCCTTCTCGATCGCCGGCCCGCCCGGATAGCCCAGCTGCAGCATGCGCGCCACTTTGTCGAACGCCTCGCCGATGGCGTCGTCGACCGTGTGGCCCACCAGCTGGTACTCGCCGTGGCCGCGCATCAGCACGAGCTCGGTGTGGCCGCCCGACACGATCAGCACCAGCATCGGGAAAGCCGATTCGAATGCGCTCTCCAGGCGATACACCAGCGGCTCGGGCGCGCCCGGCGTTTCGAGCCAGTGCGAATAAATATGCCCTTCGAGGTGATTCACGCCGATCAATGGCAGGCCGCGCGCCAGCGCGATTCCCTTGGCTGCGTTGACGCCGACCACCAGCGAGCCCGGCAGCCCGGGGCCGCGCGTGGCGGCCACCGCGGCGATCTGGCTCCACGTCTTGCCCGACTGCGCCAGCGCATCGCGCACCACCACGCCGATCACCTCGACGTGCGCGCGCGACGCCATCTCCGGAAATACCCCGCCGTAGCGCTGATGCAGATCGATCTGCGACAGCACTACGTTCGAGAGAATGCGACGGCCGTCTTCGATGACGGCGGCGGCGGTCTCGTCGCAGGACGTTTCGATGGCGAGCAGCGTAGTCATGGGCGGAGCGATGCGCATCATAGCGCATCGGCACCACCGCTCACGCCACCGGCTGTCGCAGGATCACGCGCAGCCTGCCCTCGCGCGCCTGCCGCGCCTCGTTCAGATAGATCTCGTGATGACGGCCGCGCGGCGCATAGCCTTTCTTTTGAATGTGGGCGTGCAGCCTTTCCAGGTCCGCCGCTTCATCGGAATATGTGCCGACGTGCAGCATCTGCGCACACAGCCCTTCCTCGTACGCTTCGATCCGCACCTTCTCCACGCCCGGCGCATCGCCCCGCGTGCGCAGCGACTCGATCGTGTTGTTCAACAGATCGGCG
Source organism: Thermoflexales bacterium (assembly GCA_044235195.1). Taxonomy (GTDB): domain Bacteria; phylum Chloroflexota; class Anaerolineae; order J036; family Brachytrichaceae; genus CANJQH01. Next base: position 4,127 of record JBIIIA010000151.1, on the reverse strand, counting down.
CTCACCACGGCCGGCACCGGCGTCATCAGCGTCCACGACCACGCATCCTTGCGCGCGTAAATCTCCCGCACCGATCGACCGTCGGCCGCACATTGCCACCACAGCGCTTCGAGCGGCGGCACCACGTAGTCCTTCTCGATGTATCGGCGCTGGTAGGCGAAGCGCAGCGAGAACGACACGCGATACAGCGCATGCAGCGCCGCCGCATACGACGGCGACGTGGACGGGTTGCCCGCGCCATCGATCATGAAATACGTCAGGCGCGGCACGTCCAGAATGCGGACCTTGCCTTCAGTCGGGTTATACAGCCGCGCATAGTGTTCACGGTGATCGTAAAGCACCGGTTCATTCGATTTCGTCAAACGTGTGAGAACTTTCGGATCGAGCATCTGGAAACTCCTTGGGCGTGAGAATATGCAGAACAGCCCCTTCGACGAACGGCGACGTCGGCAGTGAGCGACTGGCCACCCGACCGAACGGCGACTAGCCGCGCTCCCGCCGCGCAGTACACTCGGCGAACATGGCCCAAATTCACATCGACACCGACATCGGCGGCGACATGGACGACGTCTGCGCGATCTGCATGGCGCTGGCATCGCCCGCCATCACACTCGTCGGCGTCACCACCGAGCAGGAGTTCGGCGGCGTGCGCGCCGGCATGGCGCACCGCCTGCTGGCGCTCGCCGGGCGCAGCGACGTGCCCGTGGCCGCCGGCGCCGAGGTCGACGCCATGCGCTATCGCGTGCGCCCCGGCCTGCCCGACGAAGCGGCGAACTGGGACGCGCCGATCGCACCTGCACCCGGGCCGCTCGACGCCGCGCTCGATCTGCTGGCCGCCTCGATCGAAAGGGGCGCCACCATCGTCGCCATCGGCTCGTGTGCCAATCTCGCCCTGCTCGAACGCCGCTCGCCCGGCATCCTCGCCGGCGCCGACCTCGTGCTCATGGGCGGCCTGCTCGACCCGGTGCGTCCGGGCTTCCCGCCGTGGGACTACACCTTCGACTGGAATTTCCAGCAGGACGTCGAATCGGCGCAGCTCGTGCTGCACGCCGCCGATCCGCTGCTCGTGCCGCTGGCCGTCACCGTCGAAACCGCGCTGCGCCGCCGCGACCTGCCGGCCCTGCGCGCCGCGCCGCCGTTCGGCCCGCTGATCGCCCGCCAGGCCGAAGTGCACGACGCCGAATACCACAACGACGCGCTGGCGAAAACCTGCGGCAGCGTGCCCGACGACCTGATCAACTTCCTGCACGACCCGCTCGCCGTGGCCATCGCCGCCGGCTGGCGCGACGGCGTGGCGATCGAGCGCGCACAGATCGCCGCTGAGGTGCACGACGGCTGGCTGCGCCTGCGCCGTGATCCTTCGGGGAAGCCGACGCGCATCGTCACCGCCGTCGACGGCCCGCGCTTCGACACGCACTGGCTGGCGGCGGTCAGCTGACGTCTGCCATCCGCCGTCTGCCGTCTGCCGTCTGCCGTCTGCCGTCTGCCGTCTGCCGTCTGCCGTCTGCCGTCTGCCGTCTGCCACTAGCATTTTTCTCACTCCCGTGTACATTCACTACCGTTATGAGCAACTACCGTGAACTGACCGAAGCACAAGTGCAGAGCTTCCTCGACAAGGGCTATCTCGTCGTGCACGACTGCCTCGACATGACCATCGCCAAAGAGTGGATCGACGGGGCGTATCAACGGCTGGGATATAAAAAAGACGACCAGTCCACCTGGGCCAAGGACATCATTTGGATGGACCATTCCATCGAGCGGCCGATTAAGGAAATCTCGCCGCGCGCGTGGAACGCCATCCTCGACGTCGTCGGCGGCGAAGAGCGCCTCGAGACGCGCGTCATGGGCCTGCCGTCCGGGCACTTCACCACGATCAACTCGTGGATCTGGTCCGATGCCTTCATCGTCAACTTCCGCCGCGGCGCCGACCGCGAGTGGGTGCCGCCGTCTCCGCAGGCCGGCGGCTGGCACAAGGACGGCAGCTACTTCCGCCACTTCCTCGACAGCCGCGAACAGTCGCTGCTGACGATCGTGTGCTGGTCGGACATGCTGCATCAGGGCGGCGCCACATACGTTTCGCCGGACTCGGTGCGTCTGATCGCGCGCCACCTGGCCGCCCACCCCGAGGGCATTCCGGCGAGCGACTTCGACTTCCAGAGCATGATCGAAGAGTGCACGCAGTTCGAAGAGGTCGTGGCGAAGGCCGGCGACTTCGTCATCCTGCACCCGTTCATCCTGCACGCGTCGTCGAACAACAAGCTGCGCGTGCCGCGCTTCATGAGCAACCCGCCGGTGGTGCTCAAGGAGCCGATGAACTTGAACCGCGAGAACCCCGCGGAGTTCTCGCTGCTCGAACGCGCCACGCTGCACTACCTCGGCGTCGATCGACTCGACTTCCGCCCCACCGCGCCGCGCGAGGGCGCGTGGTGGTACGTGTAAGCGTTTCGTCAATCTCGTTCGAATTTTCTCGCTGCGCTTGAGCCTCCGCGCGCCGGCCTCTACAATCCGCCGCGGAGGTTCATACAAATGTCAAACACACATCAGGCCAAGATCGGCATTTTCGGCATCGGACTGGCCGCCTACTGGCCGCAGTTCGAAGGGCTCAAGGAACAGCTCGAGGGCTACCAGCGCATCGTCGAGGACCAGTTGCGTGCGTTCGGCGGCGAAGTCGTGTCGGCCGGCCTCGTCGACACCGCCCCTGGCGCCAACGCCGCCGGCGATCTGTTCGCCCGCGAAAACGTCGACCTCATCGTCTGCTACGTGGCCACCTACGCCACATCGTCGCAGGTGCTGCCGGCCGTGCAGCGCATCCGCAAGCCGGTGCTCGTGCTGAATCTGCAGCCGACGCCGCAGCTCGACTACGTCAACATGACGACCGGCGAGTGGCTCGCCAACTGCTGCGCCTGCTGCGTCCCCGAAATCAGCAACGCGTTCGCCCGCGCCCGCATCCAGTTCAACGTCGTCTCCGGCATGCTGCGCGAAGACCCGCGCGCGTGGGGCATCATCGGCGAATGGGTGCGCGCCGCCTCGACCGTGCGCGCGCTGCAGCGCGCCCGCATCGGCTTCCTCGGTCATACGTATCCGGGCATGCTGGACATGTACTCGGACAACACCATGATCCACGCCCAGCTCGGCTCGCACGTCGAAGTGCTGGAGATGGACGACCTCGAGAAGCGCGTCGCCGCCGTCACCGCGCCGCAGATCGCCGCCAAGGTCGCCGAAATCCGCGACGTGTTCGAGTTCGCCGCGCCCGGCCGCGACAAGATCAGCATGCCCGTCACCGAAGATGCGCTCGAATGGTCTGCCCGCGTCGCCTGCGGCCTCGACGGACTGGTGAACGACTTCGACTTGCAGGGCCTGACCTACTACTACCGCGGCCTCGACGGCAACCCGTTCGAGACGCTCGGCGCCAGCCTGATCGTGGGCAACTCACTGCTCACCGCGCGCGGCATCCCGTGCAGCGGCGAAGGTGACCTCAAGACGTGCATGGGCCAGTTCGTCATGGACCGCCTCGGCGCCGGCGGCAGCTACACCGAGCTCTACGCCATGGACTTCGTCGAGAACTTCATCCTGATGGGCCACGACGGCCCGATGCACGTCAAGATCGCCGAGGGCAAGCCGCTTCTGCGCGGCCTCGGGCTGTTCCACGGCAAGCGCGGCTACGGCCTGTCCGTCGAAGCCAAGGTGAAGTACGGCCCGGTCACGATTCTGTGCACCACACAGACGGCCGACGGCCAGCTCAAGTACATCGTCGCCGAAGGGGAATCGATCCCCGGCGCCACGTTCGCCATCGGCAACACCAATTCGCGCCTCAAGTTCGGCCTCGGTCCGGCCGAATTCATGGACGCCTGGTGCGCCGAAGGACCCACTCACCACGTCGCCCTCGGCGTCGGCCATCAGCGCAGGACCATCGAGAAGGTCGCCCGCCTGCTGGGCATCCCCTGCGTGACGGTGGGGTGACGGTTTACCTCACCCCTTCCCCCTCTCCGGGGGACATTGCTGCGCGGCGTTTACGCGATTTCGCGGGCCAGTCGAGCGGCGATCGAGCAGGGAAAACGCAGGAAATGCTGCATGTTCACGAGGGATGGGCGGCGTTTTGCGTGACGACGGGGAAATAACGTGCCGGC
>JBIIIA010000150.1:0-7456 GCA_044235195.1 Thermoflexales bacterium | reverse complement strand
GCGCGTCGCCGTTGCTGTAAACACCGGCGTCGCCGTGCGCGTCGCCGTGCGCGTTGCCGTGCGCGTTGCCGTGCGCGTTGCCGTGCGTGTTGCCATCACTGTGCGCGTCGCCGTCGCTGTAAACACCGGCGTCGCCGTGCGCGTCGCCGTCGGCGTCGGTGATATGGAATTCACCATATCCACAGGCAGCGACGAGTTCACCGTCGTGTCGTTCCCCAGCTGCCCAGCAGCGTTGTATCCCCAGCACTTCACCCCGCCACCGCTCAGCAGCGCGCACGTGTGCCAGCTCCCCGCCACGATCCCTACCACCCCGCTGCTCAATCCCACCACGTTCACCGGCGTCAGCATCCACGTCGTCGTCACCGTCCCGTTTCCCAGCTGCCCGTAGTTGTTCACCCCCCAGCACTTCACTCCCCCCACGCTCGTCAATGCGCAGCTGTGCCCTATGCCTGCCGCCACACGCGTCGCTCCTCCGCCCAGCCCCGCCACATTCACCGGCGCATACTGATCCCCCGTCGTCCCATTCCCCAGCTGCCCGGCATAGTTGTAGCCCCAGCACTTCACTCCCCCCACGCTCGTCACCGCACATGCGTGGCTATCCCCAGCCGCAATATCCACCGCACCACTGCTCAGTCCCACCACATCCATCGGCGTGGCGCTGAACTGCGCGTTCCCTCCATATCCCAGCACCCCATTCCCGTTGCTCCCCCAGCACTTCACCCCGCCTACGTTCGTCACTGCACAGCTGTAGCTGTTTCTCGCCACCACCCGCACCACGCCGCTCAATCCCACCACGTCCGTCGGCACCAGCGTGCTCCCAGATGTCCCATTCCCCAGCTGGCCGGAGCTGTTGCTCCCCCAGCACTTCACCCCCCCCGCGCCCGTCACCGCGCAGCTGTGACTTCCTCCCGTCGCCACACCCGTCGCTCCGCTCCCCACTCCCGACACTTCCGTCGGCGTGTACATCGTCCTCTGCGTCCCGTTCCCCAGCTGCCCCTCGTTCCCATACCCCCAGCACTTCACCACTCCCCCACTCGTCACCGCGCAGCTGTGCGTTCCTCCCGCACCCACTCCCGTCGCTCCCGCCCCCAGCCCCGTCACATCCGCTGCATTCGGCGAATACGCCTGCGTCCCGCTCCCCAGCTTCCCCACGATCTGGTTGTTCCATTTGTTGCTCCCCCAGCACCTCACCCCGCCCCCGCTCGTCACCAGGCACGTGTGGTCACTGCTCGCCGTCAGCGTCACGGCATTCGTTGCAGCACCGATGCGTTGCGCAGATTCCATAGATTCCACAGACTGGACAGCGCCACCACTCGGCTCCATATCGTGTATCGCAATCTGCTCAGGCATCGGCGTCGGCACCGATTCGTGTGATGGATCAGCCGTTGCCTCCGGCATCGCACCGTCGACCTGTATCGGCATCGTCGCAAGCGGAGCCGGCGTCGCCGTCGGCTCGATCGGCACACCCTGCGCACGCGTCACGGCGTAGGGAATTACCGACGAAGATGCGATCACGATGGCGGAAAAAGTGGCAATCAGGCGCTGAAGTCGCATGGGGTTCATCCTGTAAAACCAAAAAACATGTTGCATCGCGTCACAGAACGATGCAGCACATCACGATTTGCGCAAAAGTTTACACACAAAACTTTCAAAAATGCCTATAAAAATTACTTGCGCAAAACAATATTCAGTTCACGCAATAGATGGTTCAGACCAGCAATAAGAGGGACATCAAGGACGAAGCATCAAACAGGTTGCACACGCCTGCTTTCTCTGCTGACATCGAAAATCCCCTTGCACCGACACATCTTTTTGTGCTTCGGCGAATGGACTAAAATTACGTCGGCCGATGTCCCAATGTCATGAGTACGGTGTCCCAACGTCGTCGGGAAAAATGTCCTAATCAAACAGGACATTACGTCCCCCCCGCCCCTACCGCCGCCCGTTCGTCACGCGCTGCACGTCGAAGACGTTGCGCACGCTCTTCAGCCGGCTCATCGCCGTGGAAATGTCGCCGATGTGGCCGACCTCGGCCTTGATCCACACCTGCACTTCGCCGTGCTTCAGATCGCGCTTGGCGATGCTGCAGTCGACGATGTTGATCTTCTGCTCGCCCAGCGCCGTCGCCAGCTCGCCGAGCAGCCCGGTGCGCTCGGCGGCGATCACCAGCATCTGCACGGTGAACACGTCCTGCGACGCGCCCTCGTACACCACGTCGATCAGGCGCTCCTGCTCGGCGTTGTGGATGTTCTTGCATTCGCGATGGTGCACGCGAATGCCCTGCCCCCGCGTGACGTAGCCCACCACCGGATCGCCCGGCACCGGCTTGCAGCACTGCGCCACCTGCACCTGCAGCCCCGGCACGCCCGCCACGATGAACTGCCCCTTGCGCGCGCCGCTCGCCGGCACATGCGTCAGCGCCGTGCGCGGCCGCAACAGATCGACCAGGCCGCCCAGCGTGGTGATGCGTTCGGACCGCTCCTGCGCGCGCCGCCGCTCCTCCTCCATGATGTGGCTGCTGATGCTCACCGACGTGATGTTGCCGAAGCCGATGCGCTCCAGAAAATCATCTTCCTTGCCGGGTTCGACTTTGAACAGCCGGAACAAATCCGCCGGCTTCATCCAGCTCGACACGCCCATGCGCTTGATCTCGCGATCGATGATGTCGCGGCCGGCGATGATGTTCTGCTCACGATCCTGCTTGCGAAAGAACGCGCGAATCTTGTGCTTGGCGTTCGCCGTGATGCAGTACGTGTTGCCGTGCAGCCAGTCGCGGCTGGGCATCGGCTCCTTGCGCGTGAGCACTTCCACCACGTCACCGTTGCGCACCGGATAGCTCACCGACTGCATCGCGCCGTTCACGCGCCCGCCGCGGCAGCGGTCGCCGATGTCGCTGTGAATGCGATAGGCGAAATCCAGCACCGTGGCGCCCACAGGCAGCTCGATCACCTTGCCCTTCGGCGTGAACGCAAACACCAGGTCGATCAACTGCTCGGTCTTCAACGCGTCGACGAACGACGCCGCATCTTCGGTGTCGGTGCCGATGGCCTTGATCGCGTTGCGCAGCGCCTCGATCTGGCGCTGATAGTTGTCGTCGAGGTGCGCCGAATCTTTATACAGCCAGTGCGCCGCCACGCCGAATTCGGCCGAGCGATGCATCGAGCGCGTGCGAATCTGCACTTCCAGCATGCCGGACTTCGTCTGCACCGCCGTGTGCAGGCTCTGGTAATGGTTGTCCTTCGGCACCGCGATGTAGTCGTCGAATTCGCCCGGGATCGGCGGCCACAGCCGATGCACCACGCCCAGCGCGGTGTAGCACGCCTGCACCGACGGATCGCCCATCAGCCGCTTGCGCGCCGCCAGCCGCCGCTCGCGGATCGTCTCCGCTTCCGCCGATCCATCGCTCGCCTCATCCGCGGAACCCGGCTCGGCCTCCGGCTCCTGCACCTGCGACGCCGCATCCTCGATGATCACGCGAATCGCCTGCGTGTCGCGAATCTGATCGAACGTCGCACCTTTGCGCTGCATCTTGCGCCACAGGCTGTAGATCTGCTTGGCGCGGCCGGTCACCTCGACGTTGTCGATGCCGAATTCGTGCAGCGAGGCGCGCACCGTCTCGATGTAGCGGTTGATCGCCGCGTCGCGCTCGGCGGCGCCCATCGCCAGCAGATTGCTGATGTGCTCGTACGCGTCCGGCTCGGCGTAGCGCAGGCCGAGGTCCTCGAGCTCCTGCTTCCATTCCCAGATGCCCAGCCGATTCGCCAGCGGCGCGTAAATGTCCAGCGTCTCGCGCGCGATGCGCCGCTGCTTCTCCGGCTTCATCGCGCTCAGCGTGCGCATGTTGTGCAGCCGGTCCGCCAGCTTGATCAACACCACGCGAATGTCCTTGACCACGCTGAGCATCATCTTGCGCAGCGATTCGGCCTCGCGCTCGGTGCGGTACTCGAACGTCTCGCTGCCGTTCGTCGCGGTTTCGCCGACAGCCACCGGCCGAATGCCTTCCCGCTGGCTCAGCTTGGTCACGCCGTCGACCATCACCGCCACTTCGTCGCCGAACTGCTCGCGGATCTGCTCGAGCGTCACCGGGGTGTCCTCGACCACGTCGTGCAGCAGCGCCGCGGCGATCGTGCCGACGTCGAGGTTCAGATCGGTCAGAATTCCTGCCACCGCCAGCGGGTGCGTGATATACGCTTCCCCCGATCGTCGACGCTGGTCGATGTGCGCCGACTCCGCCACCGCATACGCACGACAGACGACCTCGAGTTCTTCTTCGGTGGCGCGCGGCCGAAGCGCGGTCAGCAACCCCGCCAATTCTACCGGGCTACAAGCGCTTCGTTCGTCCATGGACAGGCGAATTGTAGACCGTCTGCCGTCCGCCGTCTCTTTTACAATCCCGCTCTCTATGCGCACTTTTCAGGATCTCATTCTCACGCTGCAGCAATTTTGGGCATCGAAGGGCTGTCTGATCTGGCAGCCGCACAACCAGAACGTCGGTGCGGGCACGATGAATCCGGCCACCTTTCTGCGCGTCCTCGGCCCCGAGCCCTGGAGCGTCGCCTACGTCGAACCGAGCGCGCGCCCGGACGACGGCCGCTTCGGCCAGAACCCGAACCGGCTCTACACGCACACGCAGTTCCAGGTGATCCTGAAGCCTTCGCCCGAACGCTCGCAGGAGCTGTACCTCGAAAGCCTGCGCGCCATCGGCATCGAAACCGACAAGCACGACATCCGCTTCGTCGAGGACAACTGGGCGCAGCCGGCCATCGGCGCGTGGGGCCTCGGCTGGGAAGTCTGGCTCGACGGACTCGAAATCACGCAGTACACGTACTTCCAGCAGGTCGGCGGCCTGACGCTCGACCCGACCTGTCTCGAGATCACCTACGGCCTCGAACGCATCGCCATGGCATTGCAGAACGTCCGCAGCGTGTTCGATCTGCAGTGGGACGCGGTGCGCACGTACGGCGACGTCAAGCTGCAGGACGAACAGGAGCGCAGCGCGTACGCCTTTCATCAGGCCGACGTCGAGGAGCTGCAGGAACTCTTCGAGCGCTACGAGCGCGAAGGCCGCCGCACGATCGAAGGCGGCCTGGTGCTGCCGGCGCACGACTACGTGCTGCAGTGCTCGAACGTCTTCAACCTGCTCGACACGCGCGGCGCCATCGGCGTCACCGAACGAGCCCATTTCCTCGGCCGCATCCGCGACCTGGCGCGCGAGGTGGCGACGAAGTACACGCAGCAGCGCGTCGATCTCGGCCATCCGTGGCTGAAGAACGCCGCCGCGCCGGCCGCACCGGCTGCGCTGCCGGCGCCGGCCGCCACCACCGCGCCGGCGTCGCTGCTGCTGGAGATCGGCGTCGAGGAGCTGCCGGCCGACGACGTGCCGCGCGCGCGCGATCAGCTCGGCGCGCTGCTCGTCGAGGCGCTCGCCGCCGCGCGCATCGAGCACGGCGCCGTGCAGTTGTTCGCCACGCCGCGCCGCGTCGCCGCGCTCGTGCGCGACGTCGCGCCCACCACGCGCGCGTTCGATGAATTCGTCAAGGGCCCGGCCGCCAAGGCCGCCTTCGACGCCGCCGGCAATCCCACGCCGGCCGCCGTCGGCTTTGCCAAACGCTTCGGCATCGACGCGCGCGAGCTGGTCGTGCGCACCGAGGGCAACGCCTCGTACGCCTACGCCCACAAGCGCGAAGCCGGCAAGCCGACGGCCGAGGTGCTCGCCGCGGCGCTGCCGGGCATGCTCAGCAAGATCGGCTTCGAAAAGAGCATGCGCTGGAACGCCAGCAACGTGCCGTTCGCCCGGCCGGTCAACTGGATCGTCGCGCTGCTCGGCGACGTCGTCGTCCCCTTCCGCTTCGCCGACGTCACGTCCGGCGCCGCGAGCGCAGGCCCGCGCGGCGAGGGCTCGCCGGCGTTCACCGTGCCCGCCGCCGATGCCTACCCCGATCTGCTCGCCGCGCACAAGATCATCGGCGACATCGACGAACGCCGCCGCGAAGTGCAGCGCCAGATCGACGCCGTCGCCACGAGCATCGGCGCGCGCGTCGCCGAGAACGACGACCTGCTCGACGAAGTCACCAACCTCGTCGAACAGCCCACTGCGCTGCTGTGCGGCTTCGAGCCGGAGTTCCTCGAAATTCCGGCGCCGGTGCTCACGTCGGTCATGAGCAAAAAGCAGCGCTACTTCACCGTGCTCGACGCCGATGGCCGGCTCATCGACAAGTTCATCACCGTGCGCAACGGCAACGCCGAGCACATCGAGCTGGTGCGCCACGGCAACGAGGACGTCGTGCGCGCGCGCTTCGCCGACGCCGCCTACTTCTTCCGCCAGGATATCCAGAAGCCGCTCGAGGCGTATCTGCCGCGCCTCGACACGATCACGTTCCAGGGCAAGCTCGGCTCGATGCTCGACAAGAGCCGCCGCATCGAAAGCCTCGTCGAACCGCTCGCTCAGCAGCTCGGCGTCGACGGCGCGCAGCTCGCAGCCGCGCGCAAGGCCGCGCATCTCTGCAAGGCCGACCTGGCGACGAACATGGTCGTCGAGATCACCGCGCTGCAGGGCCAGATGGGCCGCGATTACCACAAGCGCACGAACACCGACGCCGACGCGCACGCGGTCGCCGACGCCATCTTCGAACACTATCTGCCGCGCTACTCCGGCGACCGCTCACCGTCCGGCGCCGCCGGCCTCGTCGTCGGCCTGGCCGACAAGCTCGACAGCATCGCCGGCCTGTTCGCCGTCGGCCTGGCGCCGAAGGGCTCGGCCGACCCGTTCGCGCTGCGCCGCGCCGCCATCGGCATCGTGACGAACCTGATGAATGCGGGCGCGTCGTTCTCGCTGCGCCGCGCCCTCGACAGCGCCGCCGGCCGCCTGCCCGTCCCGATGGACGACAAGGCGCGCGACGCTGCACACGCCTTCATCGTCGACCGCGCACGCGTCATCTTCGAGGAACGCGGCGCGCGCAAGGACGTCGTCGACGCCGTGCTCACCGCGCAGAGCGACGACCCGCACCGCGCCTCCGAGGCGATCGCCGCGCTGAACGCCGCCGTGCAGAGCGACGGCTGGCCGGCGCTGCTCGCCGCGTTCGCTCGCTGCGCGCGCATCCTGCGCTCGGCTCCGCCGCCCGCCTCCGCCGGCTCGGCCGACCCATCGCCCGAAGCGCAGGCGCTGGCCCGCGCCGTCGACGCGCTCCCCGCGCCCGCCGACGCCACCACCCTCTTGGAAAACCTCGGTGCCCTCGCTCCGACGATTCAAGCCTTCTTCGATAAAACCATGGTCATGGCCGAAGACGCCGCCCTGCGCGACGCTCGCCTCACCCTGCTCGGCCGCATCGTCGCCCAGACGCGCGGCATCGCGGATTTGTCGAAGCTGGAGGGGTTCTAGAAGAGTGATAGTGGAGAGTGATAGTGATAGTCGAGAGCGACCACTATCACTATCACTATCCACTATCCACTTCCGTCC
>JBIIIA010000149.1:0-7464 GCA_044235195.1 Thermoflexales bacterium | reverse complement strand
CTATTGAACCGTGAATCGCGCCATCTCCACGCCGCCGTTTTTCAACAGCACCACATCACCCGGCTTCCAGATCGCTTCGTTCTGATTCCAGAACAGAGACGTGGGGCTGTCCGCACCGTTCATCGAATACACGCGCACGAACGTTTCCGGAAAGAGCAGAAAGTTGGGGAACGTGTACACCGCGCCGCGCGGGCTTTCGATCGTCCAGCCGGTCATATCGATCTGCGCAGCCTCGTTGACGAGAAGCACGTATTCGAGCGTGCGCTGACCGGGCTTGTGCACCATGCTGATGACGACCTTCGGATCGGTCGCCGTAGCCGGTGCCGCTGGAGCATCCACCGCCGCCGGCGCGACGGCCGGCGCATCGGCAGACGACGCCGGCGGTGCTGCCGTGGCGTCGAGCGTGACGCCGCCGTCGACCGGTTCCGTCGGCGGCGCCGTCGCCGTCGCCATTTCCACGGCATCGACGACCGACGCTTCCGTCGGCGCCGCTGCGACCGCAGGATTCGCCTCGCCGACGTCGACCGTCGTCACACGCAGGAAAGCCGCCAGCGTCGCCGTGGTGACCGCGACGCTCAGCAGAAAGGTGAGAATCCATTTGCCCAGCGACATGCCATGCTCCCTGCGCCGCTAGCGCTGCAGCTTGCGATGCACCACGCGATGCGGCGTGTCCGCCGCCGTGCCCAGGCGCTTGCGGCGATCCTCTTCGTAATCGCTGACGTTGCCCACGAACCAGCGCACGTTGCCGTCCTCTTCGAACGCCAGCACGTGCGTGCACACGCGGTCGAGGAACCAGCGATCGTGGCTGATGATCATGGCGCAGCCGGCGAAATTTTCGATGGCGTCTTCCAGCGCGCGCATCGTGTTCACGTCGATGTCGTTCGTCGGTTCGTCGAGCAGCAGCACGTTCGCCCCTTCCGTCAGCATGCGCGCCAGGTGCACGCGGTTGCGCTGGCCGCCCGACAGCGTGCCGACCTTCTGCTGCTGGTCCGAGCCGAGAAAGTTGAAGCCGGCCACGTAGGCGCGGCTGTTCACCTTGCGCGGGCCCAGCGTCAGCCAGTCCTCGCCGCCGCTGATCTCCTCCCACACCGTCTTGTTCGGGTCGAGCACCCGCATCTGGTCGGCGTAGCCCAGCTTGACCGTCTCGCCGACCACCACGCGCCCGGCGTCCGGCTTCTCCTGGCCGACGATCATGCGGAACATCGTGGTTTTGCCCACGCCGTTCGGGCCGATGATGCCGACGATGGCGCCGGCCGGGATCTGCATGTCGACGTTCTCGTACAGCACGCGGTCGCCGAAGCTCTTCGACACGCCTTCGAAATTGACGACGACGTCGCCCAGGCGCGGGCCCGGCGGAATGTAAATCTCCAGCTCCTCGCGGCGCTTCTCGGTCTCCTGCTCGAGCAGCTTCTCGTACGCCGTCACGCGCGCCTTGCTCTTGGCCTGCCGCGCGCGCGGGCTCATGCGAATCCACTCCAGCTCGCGCTCGAGCGTCTTCTGCCGGCGATCGTCCGATTTCTCCTCGAGGCGCAGGCGCTCCTGCTTCTGCGACAGCCACGACGAGTAATTGCCCTTCCACGGAATGCCGTGGCCGCGGTCGAGCTCCAGGATCCACTCGGCGGCGTTGTCGAGAAAATAACGGTCGTGCGTGACTGCGATGACCGTGCCCTTGTAGTCGCGCAGATGCCGCTCCAGCCACGCCACCGACTCGGCGTCGAGGTGGTTCGTCGGCTCGTCGAGCAGCAGGATGTCCGGCTCGGTGAGCAGCAGCCGGCACAGCGCGATGCGACGCCGTTCACCGCCCGACAGCTTCTTCACAGACGCATCCCCCGGCGGGCAGCGCAACGCGTCCATCGCCAGCTCCAGGCGGCTGTCGAGCGTCCAGATGTCGTGCTTGTCCATCTCCTCCTGGAGCTTGGACTGCTCTTCGATCAGTTTGTCGAAGTCGGCATCGGGTTCACTGAATTTCGCGCTGACCTCGTCGTAGCGCTTCTGGATGTCGACGAGCGGCTGCACCGCTTCCTCGACGACCTGGCGCACGGTCTTGGTCTCGTCGAGCTTCGGCTCCTGTTCGAGCATGCCGCGCGTGTAGCCCTTCACCAGCACCGTCTCGCCCTGATATTCCTCGTCCACGCCGGACATGATGCGCAGCAGCGTCGACTTGCCGGCGCCGTTCAAACCGAGCACGCCGATCTTCGCGCCGTAATAAAACCCGAGCGTGATGTCACGCAGGATCTGCTTGTTGGGCGGCACGACGCGGCCCACCCGAACCATCGAATAGATGACCTGGTTGTTCTCTGCCATGGAAGAAGGGAATTCTACAGTCCGACGCCGGCCCGTCGTGCAATCTGCGAAGCAGCGAACACCGCGACGCTGCCCACCACCACCGGCAGCCACGCCTGCCGCAGCGTGTACCACGCGCCGGCGAACACGTCCGGCAAAAATTCCCAGCCGACGCGCGGAATCTGCACCAGCCCGGCCAGCAGAATCGGCAGCACCTGCGCGCTCACGACGTACGCCGCGCTCCACGCCAGACCGACGAGCCGGTGCCGCTGCGGCCGCGTGATCAGCGGCAGAAAGATGTCCGCGCACACGAACGCCATCAGCATGCCGAGCCCGGCGGACAGCGGGCTGAAATAATCCGGCCAGCGCCCGCGCGCGAAGTCTGCCCAGACGCCGACCACGAACGAAACGAGCAGGAGAAACACGCGGCCTTTCATCTCATCTCTCTTTTCTCGTTTCTCTTTTCTCATTTCTGCGCCGCGAGGGTAGAGTGCTGCGCTACGCCGTCACTCCGAAATCTTTCCCAGATCGGCCCAGTGCAACCCCTGGCGCAGCATCAGCGCCGCGCCGAGCAGCGTCACCGGCAGCCAGAGCGCCACATGCAGCACGAGAATATACGCGCTGGCCAGACCCTTCGACACGCCGAGCGCTTCGGTCGCCAGGATGCCGCCGGCGTCGAACGTGCCGACCGCACCGGGAGCGCCCGGAATCACCGTGAACAAATTCGACACGCCGTTCACCAGCATCAGCCCGATGAACGACAGCGACAAGCCGAACGCCTGCGCCACGCAGGCGTACTTGCCGGTCTCGATGATCCACGTGATCAGCGACGCCCCCACGATCTTCGCCGCCTCGACCGGATTGCGCAGGCCGGCCGCGCCGGCGATGAAGCGCTTCCCGAATTCGATCAGGCCGCTGCGCAGGCGCGCCGGCGCCAGCCGCGCCACGGACGACACCATGCGCTCGGCCGTCGCCGGCGCATACGCCATCCATACGAATACGCCGATCGCTGCGCCGAACACCGTCGCCGCCGCGATCGCCGCCGGCCACGCCTGCGCCGACAAGCTCGGCACTGCCGGCAGACCGATCATCACGAAGGCCACCATCAGCAGGCCGTCCAGCACGCGCTCGATGCCCACCGTCGCCAGGCTGCTGGTCATCGACACGCCCTCGTTGCGCCGCAGCACCCACGCCCGCAGCACCTCGCCGATGCGCGCCGGATACACGTTGTTCCCCATGTAGCCGATCACCACGACCGGGAACAACCGCCGCGCCGGCACCTCCGCCCCGAGCGGCCGCAGCAGCAGCGACCAGCGCCACGAACGAAACCAGACCGAGACGAAATACAACACGATGCCCGGAACCAGCCAGATCAACTGCGCATCCCGCAGGTCACGCACGAATTCATCGAGATGCAGGCCGCGCAGCGCCAGCACCAGCATCGCGATGCTGATCAGCACGCCGACCCAAAACAGAATTCGCTTCACCTATTTCACACCTTTGCGCGCCAGCGGCCGGCTGGCGGGCCATGTCGCGCCGTAGAAGCTCAGATACTCGCCCACGCGCGACGACCAGTACTCGTCGCTGTGCGTGCCGCGCCCCACGCTGAACTGAAATTCGGCCACATCGTTCGCCCGCAGATCGGACGCGAATTTCTCGATGTCGTAGCGCGCCCAGTCGGAATCCCCGGCATCCATCCAGATGCGCATGCGCTTCAGGGCATCGACGTCCGCGGCGTAACTCAGCATGCTGAAGCCCTCCGGCACGCCGACCAGCTTCGTCGTGATCGACGGGCTGTGCGCGCCGAGCGCACCAAACGCGTCCGGGTTCGACACGGCGATCTGAATGGCCCAGTAGCCGCCGCGCGAAATGCCGCCGATGGCGCGACCCTCGCGCACGGCCTGCGTGGCGTAGCGCCCGTCGATGAACGGGATCAGCTCGTCCACGATGAAGCCGCCGTACGAGTCCGGGCCGCCGTTCGACCACGAGTACTTGCCGGCGTCGCCGGCGCGCATGTCCGCGCTGGGCATGACGATGATGAAGCGCGGCAGCGTGCCCAGGCTCATGCGAATTTCGGCCACGCGCGGCACGCCGTCGTTCACCCAGCCGCCGAACTCGAACTCCGTGCCGTGAATCAGATACAGCACCGGATAGCGCCTGCTCGGCGAATAGCACGGCGGCAGAAAGACGTGCGCCCACATCTCCACTGCGGTGATGCGGCTCGGCACCGTCTCGGTGATCAGCTGCCCGCGCGGCGACGGACAGTCCGGCTCGACGACGCCCGGCGCACGCTGCGCCGCCGCGGCGCGCGCCGGCGCAGCCACGCCGGCGCAGACGAACAGGATCGCCGCCGCGGCGACGGCGAACAATCTACGCATGCGCCGACGCACGCCAACGCTTGCTCAGCGCACGCGCCTGAAATTCCGCGCGGAACGAGCTGCGCACCAGCGGCCCGCTCTCCACCCACTTGAAGCCCATCTCCAGGCCGACGCGGCGGAATTCCGCGAATTCCTCCGGCGTGTAGTAGCGCGCGATCGGCAGATGCTGCTTGCTCGGCTGCAGGTACTGCCCGAGCGTCAGGATGTCCACGTCGACGGCGCGCAGGTCGCGCATCGTCGCCAGCACTTCCTCCGGCTCTTCCCCCAGGCCGAGCATGATGCCCGTCTTCGTCACCGCGTCCGGCTGAATGCGCCGCGCGTTTTCCAGCGTGGCCAGCGCCCACTCGTAGTTGTCCTGCGGCTGCACCTGCTTGAACAGGCGCTGCACCGTCTCGACGTTGTGGTTCAGAATGTCCGGCTCCTCGCGCATGACGATCTCGAGCGCCGCGCGGTTGGCCTTGAAATCCGGGATCAGCACCTCGATCGTGCAGTCCGGCTTGACGCGCCGAATCTGCCGGATCGTCAGCGCGAAAATCGGCGCGCCGCCGTCCTTGCGTTCGTCGCGGTTGACCGAGGTCACCACCACGTGCTGCAGATTCATGTTCACGACCGCCTGCGCCACGCGCAGCGGCTCCGCCCAGTCGAGCGGCGACGGCATGCCCGTCTTCACGTCGCAGAAGCCGCACGAGCGCGTGCACACGTCGCCCATGATGAGGAACGTCGCCGTGCCGCGGCCCCAGCATTCGGCGATGTTCGGGCAATTGGCCTCTTCGCAGATCGTGTGCAGCGATTTGCTGCGCATCAGCCGCTTGAGCTCGTGATACGTCTCGCCCGACGGCGCCCGCACCTTCAGCCAATCCGGACGGCGCGCATAGCCGACCGGCGCCTGTCCTTCGGGCACCACGGGGATATCCTGCACAGTCAGTAGATCCGTCTGGGGTTGCGTCGCATCCATACCCGCGGGATTGTAGCAAAGGCGCATGCCGTCCGCCGAGAAAACTGGCCGTTCGGCTATAGCGCGCTCAGGTCTTTATGTACAAGATTCTCCCTCGCACAGCGGCACAGCTATACTAGTTTTCATATGTCCACGCCGCTGCAAATCATCGACATGAACCGCCTCATCGAGGTTGTCGCTGACGCCGTGGCGGCGATCGATTCCGACATGCACATCGTCTTTTTCAACGATGGCGCCGTGCGTTTATTCGGGTATGCGCGCGAGGAAGTGCTCGGCCAGACGCTGGACGTGCTGCTGCCGGAACGATTCAGGCGCACGCACGACGGACATGTGCGCAGCTTCCACGGCTCGACGGACGTCTCGCGGCTGATGGGGGAACGCCAGACCGTGTACGCGCTGCGCAAGAACGGCCAGGAGTTTCGCGCCGAGGCCTCGATCACGAAGGTGACGCAGGATGGGCAGGACATCATGGTCGTCCTGCTGCGCGACATCACCGAGCGCGAGCAGATGCAGTCGCACCTGCGCCAGCAGGCCGAGCAGATCGCCGTCGCCAACGAACGCAGCCGGCTGGCGCGCGACCTGCACGATGCGGTCTCGCAGACGCTCTTCTCCGCCAGCCTGATCGCCGACGTGCTGCCGCGCCTGTGGCTGCGCAATCCGGTCGAGGCGCAGCGCCGCCTCGAAGAGCTGCGCATGCTCAACCGCGGCGCGCTCGCCGAAATGCGCATGCTGCTGCTCGAACTGCGCCCGAGCGCGCTGACCGAAGCGCGCTTTCCCGACCTGCTGCTGCAGCTCGGCGAAGCCGTCGCCGGACGCGCCGGCATTCACGTCGACACCGACATCGATCCGACCGTGCGCGAACTGCGCATGCCACCGGAGCCGCAGGTGGCGCTCTACCGCATCGCGCAGGAAGCGCTCAACAACGTCATGAAGCACAGCGGCGCGCACAATGCATGGATTCGCCTGCATCATGCCACTCCGCATCTGTGCATGGAAATCCGCGACGACGGCCGCGGCTTCGACCTGCAGCAGACGAATCACGAACATCTCGGCCTGCTGATCATGCGCGAACGCGCGCAGAGCATCGCCGCCGAACTCGACGTGACGAGCATGCCCGGTCGAGGCACTTCGATTGCAGTGCGCATCCCCGAACCATGATTCGAGTACTAATCGTTGACGACCACACCATCGTACGCAGCGGCCTTTCGGCGCTTCTGCTTGCGTTCGACGACCTCGAGCTCGCCGGCGAGGCCGCCAACGGCCGTGAAGCGATCACCGCCTACGCACGCCTGAAACCCGACGTCGTGCTGCTCGACATGGTGATGCCCGAACTCGACGGCGCACAGACCACGCGCCAGCTGCGCGAGCAATTTCCGAGCGCCAAAGTGCTCATCCTCACTTCGTTCAAGGAAGACGACCTCGTCAAAGCCGCCATGGCGGCCGGCGCCATCGGCTACCTGATGAAGAACGTCACCGCCGAGGAGCTCGCCAACGCCATCCGCCTGGCGCACGTCGGCAAGCGCACGCTCTCGCCCGAGGCGACCGAAGCGCTCATCCACGCCGCGCAGAATCGAGACGACATGCTCGTCGAAGAGCTCACCGGCCGCGAGAAGGAGGTGCTCGTCCTCATGAAGGAAGGGATGAACAACAACCAGATCGCCGAAAAGCTCTACGTCAGCGTGTCCACCGTGAAGTTCCACGTCAGCAGCATCCTCGGCAAACTCGGCGTGAACAACCGCACCGAGGCCGTCGCTCTGGCGATGGAACGCCGCCTGATCTGACTTTCCGGAGCGTCCAAATCCTCAATGGAGCCCGCGAATCACGGCATCACCCGCCGCCCTTCGGGCG
>JBIIIA010000148.1:0-7543 GCA_044235195.1 Thermoflexales bacterium | reverse complement strand
CGATGACGCCGAGTCCAACGGATACGCGGACGGCGACTGTGACGCCACAGCCGACCTCGACGCCGACGATGACGCCGAGTCCGACGGATACGCGGACGGCGACTGTGACGCCACAGCCGACCTCGACGCCGACGATGACGCCGAGTCCGACGGCCACGCGGACGGCGACTGTGACGCCACAGCCGACCTCGACGCCGACGATGACGCCGAGTCCGACGGCCACGCGGACGGCGACTGTGATGCCACAGCCGACCTCGACGCCAACGATGACGCCGAGTCCGACGGCCACGCGGATATCCGATATTGCTTGCGACGGTCTTCGAGTGACTAACAGATCACAGTTCGTATATGGAACTGTGGAAGTAGACGGTTCCCGCGCACCGATTGGAAGTGTGGTGGAAGCATTTAGCCCACGCGGGGACAGGGTGCTTTGTACGGTCGTGCAGGCGACGGGAAGTTACGGGGTGGCACGAATTTACGGCGAAGAGACGGTGGCTGGGCAGATTTTTGCAGGCATGCGCAATGGGGAATTGCCGAGTTTTCGAGTGAATGGCCAAAATGCGCAGGCGAGTGGTGCTCCTGCGTTTGCGAATGACTGGCAGTTTGTCTCGTATCCAGTGGATTTGGCTGTTTTCAGCATGACATTCACGCCGACGGTGACGGCAAGCCCGACGCGGACGCGGACGTCCACGCCGACGGTGACGGCAAGCCCGACGCGGACGCGGACATCCACGCCGACGGTGACGGCAAGCCCGACGCGGACGCGGACATCCACGCCGACGGTGACGGCAAGCCCGACGCGGACGCGGACGTCCACGCCGACGGTTCGGCCGTAACCCCCCTCACATCCAATCCGCGATCTGCAGCCCTTGCACGCGCTCGTAATGCCGCCGGTTGTGTGTGACAAGCGTGCCGGCATGGCGCAGCGTGATGCTGGCGATCTGCAAGTCGAGGTCTTCGATCAGGATGTGCGCCTCCTGCAGCTGTGCCTTGACCAAACCGAAAATCCGTGCGCTGGTCTCGTCGAAGTCCAGCACGTCGAAATTCGCAAGAAGCAGCTGCACGGCGGCGAGGTTGCGGCTGGTGTTCGCCGATCGATGCGCTCCGTGGAAAAGTTCGGCCGCCGTGATGCTGGACACTGCGATGGCGTCATCCGGTCCGACGTGGGCGCGCAGGTCGAGTCGACCGCGCAGCACAGCCACGCAGTGGTCGGTGTCCAGTATGTTCATAGCCGCACATCGTCTCGGGTGCTGCGGCGGCTGCGATCTCGATACAGGCCGTCGAGAATCTCGTCCCACTGTTCGTCGTCGGCGAGCAGCCCGAACGCCGCCATCGACGGATGCACTTCTCCGCCCTCGATCGCTGCGCACAGTTCACCGTGCTGCCCGAGCGCCTGCGCCTGTCGCACCGCATTGGCTCGCTGCCGTTCCAGTTTCACCAGGTCGTCCGGGCCGACGATGGCGGCCACGACTTTGTCACGGCGTCGCACCCGGAATCGTTCTCCGGCCAGGGCGCGGGACGCTAATTCGGAGAATCGCATTTTCGCTTCTCCGATGCTGATGTCGATGACGCTGTTCGCGTCTCTGTGCGTATGTGTCATGGAAACCGGTCATATTGACCTGCGCATGAGTATATCTCGCCCGGAAAACGCAAAACAGGCTCCTGAAAGGAGCCTGTTTTCAGAGGCGACGGCCGGGATTGAACCGGCGTATAAGGGTTTTGCAGACCCTCGCCTTACCACTTGGCCACGTCGCCGCAACGGCAGTAACTATACCACGAACCGCTTGCCCCTACAATCTCCTGCATGCTGCGTTGGATCGCACTCGCCGCGGCCCTGCTGACGGCCTGCCGCGCCGGCTCGCCCGCCCCCGTCGCTGCGCCGTCGCCGACGAACACCGTGCCGGTCATTCCGCCGGCGACGTCCGCCGCGCGCCCGTCGCCGACCGTGGCCGCCGCGGCGGCATCGTCCTTCGACTACGACGGCCGCTGGCGCACGATTGCGCCCGGCCTGGAGCTGCTCGCCGTCACCGGGCGCGCCGGCCAGCGCCAGGAGCTGCTGCTGGTGCTGCGCGTGGACCCGGCGCAGCGGTCGCTGCGCGTGCGCTATGCCCCGGATGCGCCCAGGTCGGTGCGCGAATGGCTCGATGACTCCGGCGCCGTCGCCGCCGTGAATGCCGCCTACTTTCTCGAAAATCGACGCACCGCCGCGCTGCTCATCGCCGACGGCGTCGTGCACGGCCGCACGTACTCCGGCTTCGGCGGCATGTTCGCCCTGCGCGACGGCGTCGCGTCGCTGCACTGGCTCCGCCGCACACCGTACACGCCGGACGCGTCCATCCGCCAGGCGGTGCAGAGCGTGCCCATGCTCGTCGAAGACGGCGCCGTCGTGCCCGGCATCCCCGACAACGGCGAACGCAATCGCCGCACCTTCGTCGCGCTCGATCGCCGCGGCATGGTGCTGCTCGGCGTCTCGCAGACCGCCGCCTGGACCCTGACCGACCTGGCCGCCTACCTCGCCGCCGAGCCGCTGCTCGACGCGCGCGCCGCCCTCAACCTCGACGGCGGCGCGTCCTCCGGCCTGTGGCTCCGCGCCGACGCCGCCGCCCTGCTCACCAACTCGCTCGATCGCGTGCCGTCGGTGATTACGGTGGAATGACGATGCCGACGGCCGACCGCCGACGGCTGACCGCCGACTGCCGACCGCCGACCGCCGACGGCTGACCGCCGACGGCCGACCGCCGACTGCCGACCGCCGTCAGCCGTCCGTCGTCCTCTTCTCATAGAAGCACAGCATCGTCCGGCCGTAGCGCCGCTGGTCAAGTAGTTCGAGGTTCTTGAGCTCCAGCGCGAGGAATTCCTCGGGCGCGATCTGCGCCACGACCGTGCCGTCTTCGGCCAGCCAGCCCGGGTTGTCGTCGAGCGCGGTGAGCGCCAGGCTCCAGATGCCGCGCTGCTGGGGCGGGGCGATATAAATGAAGTCGAACTGCCCGTTCGGGCGGCCGGCGATGAACTTGAGCGCGTCCTGGCGGATGACGCGCGCCTTTTCGCGCAGGCCGGTTTCGTTCAGGTTCTGCTCGATCGTGCGGATGGCCGCCGGCGCCAGGTCGAGGAACACGCACGAGGCGGCGCCGCGGCTGAGCGCTTCGATGCCGACGGCGCCGGTGCCGCCGAACAGGTCGAGCCAGCGCGTGCCGGGCGCTTCGTCCATTAGGATGTTGAACAGCGCCTGCTTGACGATGTCGGTGATCGGGCGGGTGGTGTCGCCGGGCACCGAGCGCAGGCGGCGTCCACGGGCGGTGCCGGAATTGACCTTCATGATCGGAGGGCGGCCGCCGCCTGCGGGTCGAAGACGAACGTCAGTTCCCAGCCGGCGGCGGCGCGCACGGCGCGCCAGATTCCAGCGGTGGGCGACGGGTTGCCGCCGGCGTAGTTGTGCGCCGTCAGGTCGATCTTGCCGTCGGAGAGCAGGCCGAGCAGCGCGCGCACCGGCGAGCCGTGGGTGACGGCAGCGACGACGGCGTGCGGGCTGCGCTGTGCGTCCGCCAGCCAGGCGCCGCAGCGTGCGCGCACGCCGTCGAACGTTTCGTCCGGGCGGTGTTCGGCCAGGCGGTCTTCGACGACGGGGGCGATGCCGATCGCGTCGGCGACGGCCGCGGCGGTTTGCCGTGTGCGGTCGAGCGGCGAGCAGACGAGCGCCTGCACGCCGAGCGGCTGCAGGAAGTGGGCGGCGCGCGTGGCTTCTTCGCGTCCGCGCTCGTCCAGCGGCGGCCCGGGCACGCGATGGTAGTCGATGCCGGTGTTTTGTCGTGGGTGGGCGTGGCGGACGATGTAGAGGGTATGCAGCATGTCAGGGTTGTGCGCAGGGTGTGCGCGACTGTCGGAGAGCGCCGTCGACGGCGGCGTAGCAGGTGCACGCGCCGGCCGTGCGTTCGAGCGACAGTTCCGGCGACCAGCGCAGCGCAGTGAACCATATGCGGGCGCACTGCAGGCCGGGCTCGGCGCCCGCGGGCGCTTCGGCCGTGTTCATGGTGAAGGCCAGCGTGGTGAAGCGGCGGTTTTCTTTGATGAGCCAGATGCGCGCGGCGCGCAGCGGATCGCCGGCGGCGATGTCGAATCCGTCGCCGAGCGCGAGGTAGGTGAATGCGCCGAGCGCCAGCGGCCCGCCGAGGGCGAGCACGGTGATCAGCGCGATGCCGAGGCGTTCGAGGGTGAGGCGCAGGCTTTTCATAGCGAAGGCGGAGTTTCACCGCGCGCGAACCGCAGCGCGGACGCCGGGCAAGTATAATCGGCCGTCGCTTCAGGGCGCGGAAACTCGGGGACGTGGCGAAATTGGCAGACGCGCACGACTTAGGATCGGGTGCCGCACGGCGTGTGGGTTCAAGTCCCACCGTCCCCATGACATAGGAACGCGTAACAGGAGTGCGAGAGCGAAACAACATGAACCTTCAAGTCGAAATTCTGGATACACACGAAGCGCGGATGACGATCGGGATCGACGAGAGCGATCTCAGCAAGGCGCGCCGCGCAGTGGCGCGCGATCTGAACAAGCAGATCCGCATCCCCGGCTTTCGCCCGGGCCACGCCCCCGACGCCGCGATCATTCGCGCCATCGGCGGTGAGGAGGCCTTCATGGCCGAGGTGACGAACAAGCTGGCCAGTGATCTGTATCCGGCGGCGCTGGACGAGGCCAAGATCGAGCCGTACGGCCCGGGCCGCATCGATGAAATGAAGACCGATCCGCTGTCGATGGTCGCGGTCGTGCCGCTCGAACCGGTGGTGGATCTCAAGGAGTACCTGTCGATTCGGCTGCCGGCGCCGGTCGTCGAGGTCACCGACGAAGAGCTGCAGGAGCAGTTGAACGCCATCCGCGAGGAAAACGCGGTGGTGACGCCGGTCGAGCGTCCGGTGGAAATGGGCGACCTGGTCGAAGGCTCGATCGTCGGCAGCGTCGGGGAAGAGGAAGTGTTCCGCACGCAGGCGCGCCGCGGCATGGTGGTCGATCCGGCTCGCATGAACGTGCCCGGCCTGGCGGAGGCCGTGGTGGGAATGAGCGCGGGCGAGCACAAGCACGTGGATCTGACGCTGGCCGAGGATTTCCCGAACGAGGCACTGCGCGGCAAGACCGCCGACGTGCACATCGAGATCACGCGCGTCAGCAGCCGGGCGCTGCCGGAGCTGAACGACGAACTGGCCCAGGCGGCCAGCAAGTTCAGCACGTATGCCGAAATGCTGGAGGATGTGCGCACGCAGATGCTGGCGTTCAAGCAGCGCCGCGCCGATTCGGACTACTCGCTGCAGGTGCTCGACGCGTTCGCCGCGCTCGCCGAGGTCAAGGCGCCGCCGGCGTTCTTCGACGATCGCCTGACGGACCTGGTGCAGGATCTCAAGGAGGACGTCAAGCGCGAGTACGGCCTGCCGTGGGAAGAGTATCTGACCATGCAGAGCAAGGACGAGGCGGCCATTCGCGAAGAGCTGCGCCCGCAGGCGGAAGTGCGTGGCAAGCGCGGCCTGGTCATGCGCGAAATCGGCCGCGCCGAAAACGTGCTGGTCACGGAAGAAGAAGTGGCGGCCGAGGTCGAGAACACGGCGATGCGCTACGGTTCGCGCCAGAGCGAGGTGCGCAAGCTGCTGGCCGATCGCGAGACGCGCGCTTCGGTGCGCAGCAATCTGCTGTCGGGCAAGGTGCTCGACCGCATCGTGGCGATCGCCAGGGGCGAAGCCGCTGCGGCGGATGCGCCCGCGGCGTAAGGCGTCGCTAACACGCCTCTAATTGCCGGGCGCTACAACGGTCGTTCTTCGCCTGACGACGACCGATTCCCGCCCGCTCCGCCGCACATCACGGCGGGGCGGGCGGCACCCGGGCGGGTGTGCAGGCGCAGTCATCCGCAGTTTTCTTCTGCAGATCGTGTCTGCAGACTACAAAGGAGAAACACATGACGTTTTCGGATCTGCACAACCGCCGCGTGGACCCCATTCAGAACATCATTCCGATGGTGATCGAGCGCGATGGGCGCGGTGAGCGGGCGTACGACATCTACTCGCTGCTGCTCAAAGAGCGCATCATTTACCTCGGCAGCGGGATCAATGACCAGGTCGCCAACTCGATCGTGGCGCAGCTGCTCTTCCTGGAGCGCGAGGACCCGGAGAAGGAGATCCGCCTGTTCATCAATTCGCCGGGCGGGCAGGTGTACGCCGGCATGGCGATCTACGACACCATTCAGATGATCTCCGCGCCGGTGGAGACGTACGCGGTCGGCCTGACGGCGAGCTTCGGCACGCTGCTGCTGCTGGCCGGCACGCACGGCCGCCGCTATGCGCTTCCGCACGCCACGGTGCACATGCACCAGCCGCTCGGCGGCGCGCAGGGCCAGGCTTCGGACATCGAAATTCAGGCGCGTGAAATCCTGCGCATCAAGCAGATGCTGAATGGCATCATCATGAAGCACACGCACATGAACGAGGAGCAGGTGCTGCGCTACACCGACCGCGACATCTACCTGACGGCCGAACAGGCCAAGGACCTCGGCCTGGTGGACACCATCATCGAGATGAACTCGTCGAAGATGAACCTGCTGGCCAGCAAGGTCACGCCGCAGATTGCGGCGCAGTAGGCCGGTCGGAGGCGCGACAGGCGCATGACGATGGAGCGCGTGGAGTGGAAGATCGCCGGCGTCGGCGCCGCGGGCGCGGTGCTGCTCGGCGCGACGGCGGCCGCCGTCCCGTTTCACGCGCTTATTCTCGTCGGGCTGGTGGTCGCCGCGCCGGCGGCGATCTGGCTGTTGTCGTCCCCTTCGCGGGCGATCGTGCTGCTGCTGGCGGTGCTGGCGCTGCTGCCGCGCTTCGCCAGCCCGGTCAGCATCGGCTTCAAGCCCACGTTTTTGGACGTCGCCGTGCTCGGCCTGCTGGCCACGTGGCTGCTCGGCCGGCGCGCTGCGCGTGATGCGCGCGTGCACGCCCGGCTCGAAGGACCGGTCGTCGCTCTGCTGCTCACGGCGATCGGCGCGTTCATCGTCGGCATCCCCAACGGTGCGCTCACGACGCTGGTCATCCGCCGCTTCGGCGAGATGATGCTCAGCCTGCTGCTGATCTTGGTGCTGACGCGCGCGCTGCGCGAGCATCCGCAGCGGGCGACGCTGTTCGTGCGCGCGGCGCTGGTTCTCGGCGGGGCGTCGGCGGTGATCGGCCTCGTGCTCTACGTGCTGCCCGACGAGACGACGATTCGCCTGCTCTCGACGCTCGCCGTGTTCGATTACCCCAGCGGCCCGGAAGTGATCCACCATATTCGCCAGGATCCGGAGCTGGCGCAGCGCGCGACCGGGCTGTGGATCGATCCCAACGCATTCGGCGGCTATCTGCTGCTGACGGCGGCGCTGTGCCTGCCGCAGACGATGACGCAGCGGCCGGTGGCTCCGCGCTGGCTGGTCTGGGCGTGCCTCGGTGCGATGGGCCTGGCGCTGGCGGCGACCATCTCGCGCGGCGCGATGCTCGGCCTGCTGCTGGCTGCGGCGGTGCTCGGCGTGGTGCGCTATCCGCGGCTGCTCGT
>JBIIIA010000147.1:0-7582 GCA_044235195.1 Thermoflexales bacterium | reverse complement strand
GTGAATCCGCCGCACTTGCCCAACACGCGCACCGGCAGAATTTTCGAACCCCAGTTCACGCCGGCCACACCGACGCCGTTGTTCGTCGCTGCACCGATGATGCCGGCCACGTGCGTACCGTGCCAGCTCGAAGGCGACGCGCCGCAGCCGGAGAAATAGCCGGACGCATCCTCCATCGCCGTGATCCAGTCACCGGGATCCTGCGCGTCCGCGTCACGGCCGTCGCCGTCGTTGGCGCTCAGCGCCGCCGTCCCGAAGTCGTAGTCGACGAAGTCGTACCCGGGCACGAATCGACCGGCGAGATCGGCGTGCGGCCGGTAGCCGGTGTCGATCACCGCAACGACGATGCCGGCGTCTCCGCGCTCGATGTCCCACGCCCGCGGCGCGTCGATGCCGAAATTCGACGGCGATACCGCCTGCAGGCTCCACTGCTGGCCGAAGGACGAATCGTTCGGCGTCGATGCAGTGTGCCGCATGATCCAGTCGGGCTCGGCATACGCCACGCGCGGGTCGCGAGCCAGCTCCGCCGCCACCGACTGCACATCGGATTCCGGCGCCTCCCCGCTCAGCCGCAGCGTATGCACGCCACCGCCATGATCGAAGCGGTATTCCAGCGAATGCCCGGCGCGCGCGGCGACCGACGCGACGGCCGCCCGCTGCTGCCCCGCATCCATGCGCGCCGCCGCATCGCCGCGCAGTTTGACGATGACCTGATTCGTCGTCGGCCCGCGCTGCGACTCGCTCTGTTTCGCCGTCGCCGGCACCGCAGAATTTCCGAGGCACACTCCCAGCACCACGACCACGACTGCGCCGATTCTCACCCGGTGGCTCCGCTCGATCAACATTTTTCTTCCCCTTCCACAGCGATGCGAGAACATCGCCGCCGATGCTGCATTGTGGCACCTTATGTGGAAAAACAACTGGCCGCATGCATAGATTTGCATGCGGCCGTTGGGATGGGCGCGATAGGGATCGAACCTATGACCCCCGCGATGTCAACGCGGTACTCTAACCAGCTGAGCTACGCGCCCTAACAGACGCAAGTATACCACTCCCGGATGCACCTGCGCCTACAGCTTCCCGATCTGATTCAGCAGCGCGCCGAAGTCCTTGGCGTACGGCGCCTCGTAGCGCACCCGTTCTCCCGTCGTCGGATGTGTGAATTCGATGTGCAGCGCATGCAGGCCCAGCCGACCCAGCAGCGGGCGCTCGTCCTGGCCGGCCGTCGGCCGGTAGCCGCGCTTGAACTGCGACAGCAGCAGCGGCTTGCCGTCGCCGTACAGCCCGTCGCACGCGATCGGCGATCCCACCGACGCCAGGTGCACGCGAATCTGGTGCGTGCGGCCGGTCTCCGGGCGCGCCTCGATCAGCGCCAGCCCACGAAAACGGCGCAGCATCTTCAACCGCGTCACACTCGGCTTGCCGTCCTCCTGGTCGACCACCGTGCGATGCTTGCGGTCGCCGTTCGGCAGCAGCGGCGCGTCCACCACGCGCTCGTCCCATCGCGGCTCACCGCGCACGACGGCGTGATACACCTTCGTCACCTCGCCGCCCTCGAACTGCGCATTCAGCCGCGCATGCGCTTCCGCGCTGCGCGCCAGCACCAGCACGCCGCTGGTCTCTTTATCCAGCCGATGCACCACCCACAGCTCGCCGTACTCCCCGGCCAGCGCCGCAGGCACGTCCTGATCCGGCTGCGTAGCGTCGTGCACGCTCGGCATCCCCGACGGCTTCGCAACAACTACGAGGGCGTCGTCGCTATGCAGCACCGCCAACGCACGCCCCGGCGCCGTGGACTTCACGCGCCCCCCTGGCCCTGCGGGCGCTTGAATATGCTCACTTTTTTCTCCGTTCCATTGCGCAGCCGCTCGATGTTCGGCTTCAACGCGATCGCACACAATATGAACACAGCCCAGCCGTAGACCGCATACGACCAGCCGAAGTTCTCCCAGCCGAAGAGCGCCGCCAGCGTGAACACCACCGCCACGCTCAGCCCGGCCACCAGCGTCGCCACCGACGCATAGCCCACGCCGAACAGCATCACGC
This sequence comes from Thermoflexales bacterium, assembly GCA_044235195.1. Taxonomy (GTDB): domain Bacteria; phylum Chloroflexota; class Anaerolineae; order J036; family Brachytrichaceae; genus CANJQH01. The sequence continues at coordinate 5,536 of JBIIIA010000147.1, read as the reverse complement.
AGCCCAGCAGCAGCGCCGGCGTGCCGGCCGCCCACCACAGCGCCATGCCCGTCCCCACGGCCGTCGCCCCGCCGGCGCCGCCCTTGAATCCCATGAAGCACGAATAGTTGTGGCCCAGGATCACTCCGATGCCGGTGATCGCCTCGGCCCAGCCCAGCGTCTGCGGGAACAGATACCGCGTCAGCGTCACCGCCAGCGCACCCTTGCCGATGTCCAGCAGCGCCGTGGCCAGCCCGGCGCCGAAGCCCGCCGCCCGGTACGCGTTCGTCCCGCCCGTCCGCCCGCTGCCGATCGTACGAATGTCGACGCCTTTGACCAGCTTTACGATCAGATATCCGAATGGCACCGAGCCCAATAGATAGCCGGCGATGCCGCATGCGATGCTGATGATGACCGCCATAGTGCGCCGTATACTACACGCATTAACCCACAGGCTCTCTCGGATTCGATTCAGGACTATCTCAAAGCCATTTTCGAAGTGCGCGGCGAGAACGGTCGCGCGGCCACCACCGCCGTCGCCGCATGCCTCGACGTCGAGGCGGCGTCGGTCACCGGCATGCTCAAAAAGCTCGCCGAGCTGCGCCTCATCGAATACGTGCCCTACCAGGGTGCCTCACTGACCGTCGCCGGCGAAAAGATCGCCCTCGAAGTCATCCGCCATCACCGCCTGATCGAGCTGTATCTCATGGAAGCCATGGGCTACACGTGGGATCAGGTGCACGACGAAGCCGATCGCCTCGAGCACGCCATCAGCGAGGAATTCGAGGATCGCATCGCCCACCTGCTCGGCGACCCGACGACCGACCCGCACGGCGACCCGATTCCGACCAAGGCCGGCCACATCGCCGCCACCTCACGCGACACGCTGAACTGCGCCGCGTCGGGCTGCTCCTACCGCGTCGAACGCGTGCGTGACGAAGACCCGGCCGTGCTCCGCCGCGCCGCCGAGCTCGGCCTGCGCCCGCTGGCGCTGCTCACCGTGCAGTCGGCGGCCCCGCATCTCCCGCTCGCGATCATCCTCGCCGACGGCACGCCGCATCTCGTCGAATCCACCGTCGCCGCCGCCGTGTTCGTCGTCCCGGCCTAGCCACCGCCGCGCGCCAGGCGCCCGAGCGGCTTCTCGACCCATTCGTACACCACCGCCCCCGCCGCCGCCGAAATGCCGTACATCAGCGGCGCCAGCACCAGCGCAGGCAGCGGCAATTCCGCCAGCGCCCGCCACACCCACTGCAGCGGCCACGCCGTGTGCACCAGATACAGCGCGAACGACGACGCTCCCAGATACACCAGCGCCGGCGTCGACAGCCACTGCGCGCCGACCGTCTTCGTCGCATCCACGCTCCAGCAGTGCAGCAGCACGGCGAATACGGCCGCGAGCACCCAGCGAATCAGCATGTTCCCAGCATCTGCATGCAGCCAGAACGCCTGATTCGATGCCGCGATGAGCGCGATGCACGTCATCGCACAGAGCATCGCCGTCGTGCGCACTCGCTCACCGCCGCCGCCCGCACCGCCCGCCGCGCGCCGGTGCATTCCCACCGCTGCGCCGATCACGAACTCCGGCAGACGCACCAATACACCGACCGTGTACATCTGTCGCTCGGCGTAGCCGCTGAATTCGTACAGCGCCGGCCAATGCAACGTCGCCGCCGCGCCGGCCGCGATCACCGCCAACAGCGCAGCCAGCACGACGATGCGCCGCCGCGCCGTTCCCCGCAACAACGCGAATAACACCGGCGCGCTCGCGTAGAAGATCAACTCCAGCGTCAGCGTCCACCCGGTCGGCGCGCCGAGGCCGAACAGATCGACGTGCAGCGCCTGCCCCATCGTCAGCACGCCCGCCGTTCGCCACACGTCGGCATACACCGTGCTGCCGTCGATCAACACCTGCGGCGCAATGCAGAAGAGCAGCGTCACCACGAAAAAGAGCGGATAAATGCGCAGGATGCGGCGGAGCACGAAGCGCGGCGCTTCACGCAACGGCATCTCCCCGTAGCGCACGGCCAGCAGAAAACCGGACAGCACGAAGAAGATCGTCACCGGAATTTGCCCGTCGCCCACCAGCCATGTCAGCCACGGCAGCGCGCTGCCGTTCAGGTGGCGCGCGAACACCACGTAATGAAAGAGCACCACCGTCCCGGCGGCGAGGGCACGCGCGCCGGTCAGTGGGGCCACATGATTCGATGTCGCGTTCACTTCCGTTCCCTCCCCGCCTGCGATGCGCTGATCGATGCGCACGCTCCGTTCACCGGAATGCGCACCGCATTTGCCTCGAACGTCGCGCCGTCCACCCCGCGCCCTGTCCAGCGCTCGCCGTTCGCCGGGTCGTAGAAGCCGAACTGCACCGCATCGATCGGCACCTGCGAATACGCGTCCAGCGACACGTAGCCGACGTCGAGCACGCGGCGGCCAACCAGATCAGCCGGCGACGCCAGCCCGCCGAGCAGGCCGGCGTCGCTGCCGTACAACTGCCGGCCATGGTCGAGCGCATGCCGGAATATCGACGTCGCGGGAAACGCCGACGCTCCGTCCACGACATCGATGCGCATGTCCAGCGTCAGCTGCACCGTCCACGCATCGCTGCGGCACGCCGCGCTCGACAGCACCGTCACGCGGCCGCCGTCGCGCTCGAAGATGATCGGCGCGCCGACGCTGGCCGACACGACCGGCGCGTCGGTCTTCTGCATTCGTCCGACCCAGCGGCCGGCCAGTCGGCTGCCGTTCGTCATCGCCGTCACCACGTCGTCGTATTCGCCCAGCCGCGCGCGAATGTCTTCCACAGGCGTGGCCCCGCCCGTATACAGCGCCGTCATGCCGTTGATGGACCCGGGCGCAGCCGTCGGCCCGGCGTCGATCCACGCTTCGTCGCGCAGGCTGATTGCCGAGTCGTCATGCCCGTTTTCCCAGAATAACTCGCGGCCGAGCACCGCCGGGCCGTTCGCGCCGAACGACATGCCCAGCGCATTCGGCATGTTGATCGCCAGCACGTGACGATCGCGGGGATCCGGCACCATCCGACGCGCCGCCGCCAGCTGCGAGTAGCCGTCGATCCACATCGCCGTGCCCACGAGACACGCGCCCAGCAGCCCGACGGCCAGCGTCGCAGCGACCGCGCGCGGAGCCGGGCCCAGCTTCGCAATGCCGCGCACCACCCACGGCGTCAGCCAGCGCGCCGCCGCCAGCCACGCCACGTGCAGCAGCAGCAGCGGCTCGAGCCGCTCACTCAGCCTCCCTGCCGCTTCGACGATGAGCGCCGCCGCCAGCAGCAGCAGCGACGCCGCCACGACGCGCCGACGCAGCGATCGCGCACCGATCCACGCGCAGCCGATCGCCCAGGTCGTCATCAGTACGGCGGCCACCGGATCCGCTGCGATCGCCACCGGCCCCAGAAAAGGCGAAGCAAGGGCCGCCCATCCCACCGCCGCGTAGGGACGCTTGCGCGCACCGATGATCACCGGGACGAACACCAGCGGCGCAAGCGCGTCGTAATGCGCGTCTTCGTGCACGAACAGCCGCGGACACGTCAGCGCGAACGCGCATAAACACAGCACGGCGGACCACGCGGTGCGCGAAAAACGCGGTGAAATCTTCGCCCCCATAGGCGGGGCAGTGTAAAGCCGATGCGAACGAAGCACACTTGCCGTCTCTCTCCCCTCGGTGATAATCGCGCCTTGTCGTTCGAGGCGCGTGGTGCGAAATCCGGCGCTGCTTCGAGCGTCGCACTGACATGACACCATTCCTGAGCGTGATCGTCCCGGCCTACAACGAATCGACGAACATCCAGCACGGCGCGTTGAGCAAAGTCTCCGACTATCTCGAGCAGCAGTCGTATGAATACGAAGTGCTCGTGGTCGATGACGGCAGCGAAGACGACACCGCCGACCTCGCCGAGGCGTTTTCGGCTGCGCACGCCGGCTTCCGCGTGGTGCGCAATCCGCACCGCGGCAAGGCCTTCACCGTCGCCACCGGCATGCTGCAGGCGCAGGGCGCGATCGTGCTGTTCACCGATATGGACCAGGCAACGCCCATCGGCGAATCCGCCCGGCTGCTGCCGTACTTCGAACAGGGCTACCACGTCGTCATCGGCTCGCGCGGCACCGTGCGCCGCAACGCGCCGATCTGGCGCCGCATCATGTCGGGCAGCCAGGTCATGCTGCGCAATCTCATCCTCGGCTTCCGCGACATCACCGACACGCAGTGCGGCTTCAAGGCCTTCCGCCGCGAAGCCGTGCGTCCGATCCTCGGCGCGCTGTCCGTATATTCCCAGCGCGACGTGAAGGAAGTGCAGGGCGCCAGCGTCAGCGCCGGCTTCGACGTCGAGATGCTCTTCGTCGCCCACAAGTTCGGCTACCGCGTCAAGGAAGTGCCGGTGCAGTGGGACTACCGCTTCTCGCGGCGCGTCAATCTGCTGCGCGATTCCCTGCGCGGGCTGCGCGAGCTGATCAGCATCCGCGCGGCCGATGCGCGCGGTGCGTACGACGTCAAACGCCATGCATGACGTACTCGCGCTCGGCGCCGCAGCCATCGACGCACTGCTGTACGTCGACGCCTACCCGGCCCCCGACACGAAGATTTCCGTGCGCCGCAGCGAGCGCCAGTGCGGCGGGCTGTCCGCCACCGCGCTCGTGGCGGCTGCCCGCCTCGGCGCATCCTGCGCCTACGCCGGCCTGCTCGGACACGACGAAGACTCGGCGTTCGTCGCGCACGCCATGGAGCGCGAAGGCATCGACCTGTCGCACGCCGTGCGCGAGGATGGGGCCGGCCCGGTGCGATCCACGATCATCGTCGGCGCGCACGGCGACACGCGCAACATCTTCACCGAACATCCCGCCCGCACCGGCGCGCACGAGTCGCTGCCCGACGCCGAGTTCGTCCGCTCCTTTCGCGTGCTGCACGTCGATCACCTCGGCATCCCCGGCATGACGCGCGCCGCCCGCATCGCCCGCGACGCCGGTATCGCCGTGGTGTCCGACCTCGAGCGCGACGAGTTTCCCGGCGTCGACGAGCTGTTCGCGCTCGTCGATCACCTGCTCATTTCGGAGGGCTTCGCACTGCACCGCACCGGCGCCACCGACGCGGCCGCCGCCTGCCGCCTGCTGTGGACGCCGGCGCGCCGCATCGTCGCAGTCACCACCGGCGCGCGCGGCTGCGTGTACACGACGAACGGCGAAGACCTGCACGTGCAGCCGGCCCTCGCCGTCTCGGTCGTCGACACCACCGGCTGCGGCGACGTCTTTCACGGCGCGTACTGCGCCGCCCTGGCGAAGCAGTTGCCGCTCGCCGAGTGCATCCGCATCGCCGCCGTCGCCGCCTCACTCAAGGCCACGCAGCGCGGCGCACAGGCCGGCGCGCCGCGGTGGCAGGACGTTGCAGCAGTAAGTAGTGGATAGTGATAGTGATAGTGATAGTAATAGTGATAGTGATAGTGGCTCACTATCCACTATCTACTATCTACTATCCACTTCTTTCAGAGCGCGTGCAGCGTCAGGCCGCCGTCCACCGGCAGCACCTGGCCGGAGATGAAGTTGGCCTCGGT
>JBIIIA010000146.1:0-7602 GCA_044235195.1 Thermoflexales bacterium | reverse complement strand
GCCGACGCCGGCACGAACATCATCACTGTGCAGCCCGGCCGTGTTCAGCGCGGCGGACCGCCCGGCACGAGCAATGCTGCGCCGCTGACCGAAGGTGATTACCGCGCCGTCGCCGCCAACACGCCGAATCTGGTGGCGCACGGCGCGGCATTCCAGAGCGTCGGCAACTTCGTCTACGGGAAGAAGGAATCGCAGGTGATCGTCTACGGCGTCACCCCCAGCTACGCGCAGATCCGCAACTGGCAGCCGAGCATTGGACGTTTCGTCGAAGACACGGACAACGCCGGACGGCTGCGCGTGGTGGTGCTTGGGCAGACGCTGGCGCGCGACCTGTTCGAGGACGGCGACCCGCTCGGGCAGACGATCAAGCTCAACAACGTGCCGGTGCGCGTGATCGGCGTGATGAGCGCCAAGGGATCGAGCTTCGTCGGCGACCAGGACGCCGTGGCGTTCGTGCCGCTGACGACGGCGCAGGATCGCATCTTCCAGGCACAGGCGCAGGCCAAGAGCGGCGAGCGCATCGTGTCGCTGATCGCCGTGCAGGGTGTGAGCGAAGAAGCGCGGCCGGCGATCGAGGCGGCCATGCGCAGCGTGCTGCGCGAGCGCCATCGCCTCGAAGAAGGCGACGAAGATGACTTCTCGATCATCAGCCAGACCGAGCTGATCAACACGTTCGGCGCATTGACGAGCGTGCTGCAGATCTTCCTGGGGGCGATCGGCGCGATTTCGCTGCTGGTGGGCGGCATCGGCATCATGAACATCATGCTGGTGAGCGTGACCGAGCGCACGCGCGAGATCGGCCTGCGCAAGGCGATCGGCGCCAAGCGCAAGACGATCCTGTCGCAGTTCCTCATCGAGGCGGTGACGCTGTCGGTGCTGGGCGGCGTGCTGGGCATTCTGATCGGCGCCGGCATCGCCGCGGTGATTCCGCTGTTCGCCGATTTCAACCCGCTGGTGCGCGGCAGCGCGATCGGGCTGGCGGTCGGCTTCTCGATCACGGTCGGCCTGTTCTTCGGCCTGTATCCCGCCTACCGCGCCAGCAAACTGAGCCCGATCGAAGCATTGCGGTACGAGTAGGGGCGACACGTCACACGAAAAGATACCGATGTTTACCGAAAATCTGAAAGTGGCGCTGCGTGCGCTGACCGCGAACAAACTGCGCAGCGTGCTGACCACGCTGGGCATCATCATCGGCGTGACGAGCGTGATCGCGCTGCTCTCGCTGGGCAACGGCGTGCAGGAATTCATCAATGCGCGCTTCGAAGGCCAGGGGTCGAACCTGATCTTCGTGCTGCCGTCGCGCGTGCAGTCCGGCGGCGCCAGCCGCGCCGGCTTCCAGGCGTTCGGGCCGGGCGCGCGCTCGGGCACGGCGCTGTCGCTGACGCAGAGGGATGCGGATGCGATGCGCGTGCCGGGGGCGCTGCCGTCGGTGAAATTCGTGGCGCCGGTGGTGAGCGGCAACGCCAAGGCGCGCTTCGCCGGCAACGAATACGACACGCGCGTGCGCGGCACGGTGCCCGAATATCGCCTGCTGAACGATCCGGCGCTGCTGTACGGCGAGTACTTCGACACGGCGCAGATGAACGGCGGCGCGCGCGTGGCGGTGCTGGGCAGCGTGGTGTACGAGAAGCTCTTTCCGGACGGCGGCGACCCGGTCGGCGAAGAAGTGCGCATCAACAATATTTCATTCACTGTGATCGGCGTGCTGGCCGAGCGCACCGGCGGCGCGGAAGGCAGCGACGACGACGTGATCACCATGCCTGTGACGACGGCGCGCGATCGGCTTTTCCCGCGCCGCAACGCGAAGGGGGAAGAGCGCGTCGACGTCATCCTCGTGCAGGCGCTCGACAAGGACATGATCGATCAGGCTACGATCGAAGTCACCGAGCTGCTGCGGCAGACGCATCGCATCGAGTTCCAAGGCGAAGAAGATTTCTCCGTGGCCAGCCAGCGCGACCTGCTGAACACGATCGGCTCGGTCACGAGCGCCATCACGATTTTCCTGGCGGCGATCGCCGGCATCTCGCTGTTCGTGGGCGGCATCGGCATCATGAACATCATGCTGGTGAGCGTGACCGAGCGCACGCGCGAGATCGGCCTGCGCAAGGCGATCGGCGCGCCGCGGCGCGTGATCATGACGCAGTTCCTGATCGAATCGATCGTGTTGTCGCTGCTGGGCGGCCTGATCGGCATCGCCTTCGGCGTCGGCATCGCCGTCGCCGTGGCGGCCATCTCGCAGGGAGCATTCAACGCGCTGGTGACGCCCGGCTCGATTGCGCTGGCGACCGGGTTTTCGCTGATGGTCGGCGTGGTGTTCGGTGTGTATCCGGCGGCGCGCGCCGCGGGGCTCAGCCCGATCGAGGCGCTGCGGTATGAGTGATGGCAGAGAGTGATAGTGATAGTGGAAAGTGACAGCTGGACACGTTCAACTATCACTATCAACTATCACTTTCTCCTCCCCACTCGGTAAAATCCCTACTATGTCGATCATCGGAATTCTCGGCGGCGGGCACACGGCTCGCATGACGGCGCAGGCGGCGCAGCGCCTCGGGGCGCTGGTGGCCGTGCTGGACAAGGATGAAAACAGCCCGGCGTCGCAGGTGACGGCGCTGGCCGTCGAGGGGGACTGGAACGACTTCGACCTCGTCTCCGAGTTCGCGCAGTCGTGCGACGTGGTGACGCCGGAGAGTGAGGACGTGCCGCTGGCCGTGCTCGAGCATCTCGAGGCGCAGGGGTGCGTGGTGCGCCCGTCGTCGCGCACGATCGCGGCGACGCGCGATCGCTTTTTGCAGAAGCAGCTGTTGCGTGAAGCCGGCTTGCCCGTGGCCCCGTTCGCCGATGCCCCCGACGTCGAGTCCGTGCGCGCGTTCGCTGCGCAGTATGCGTATCCGGTCGTGCTCAAGACGCGCGTCGGCGGGCGCGACGGGCGCGGCAATGTGCTGGTGAAAAGCGCCGCGGCGCTCGATGGCGAGTTCGAGGCGCTGGCTGCGCGCGGTGCGCTGATGGTCGAGGCGCATCAGAATTTCCTGCGTGAGTTCGCCGTGGACGGCGCACGCGGGCAGGACGGCAAGGTGCGCGTCTACGACACGGCAGTGACGCGCTGCGTGCGCAACGTGCTGCAGGCGGTGAGCGCGCCGGCGCCGGACCACTTCGCGCGGCATCTGGCGGAGACCGGGCGCAAGGCGGGGGCGACGTATCTGCCCGATCTGCCGGCGCTGGCCGAGCGCGTGGCGGCGCTGATCGACGTCATCGGCGCGTTCGGCATCGAGCTCTTCGAACTGCGCGACGGCAGCGTGGTGATCAACGACGTCACGCCGCGCCCGCACTTCGCCGGATACTGGACGATCGAAGGGGCGACGACGTCGCAGTTCGAGAACCATGTGCGCGCGCTGCTCGGCTGGCCGCTGGGCTGGACCGACATGATTGCGCCGCACGCGGCGGTGGCGGCGCTGCTGGCGCGCGGCGATGCACTGCCGAAGGCGGTGGATTTCGTGCAGGTCGCGCAGCTGCGCGGCGCGCATCTGCATTGGTACGGCAAGACCAGCTCGTATCCGATGCGGCGCCTCGGCCACGTCACCGGGCTGGCGCAGACCGATCCGGAAGCCGAGCGCATCGCGCAGATGGCGGTGGTTGCTCTTTTAGGATGGTGACATGCAGAATCCACACGCGCCGACCAACCTCGATCGGTCGGTCGAAATTTTCTCGATCGGGAACGAGCTGCTGGTCGGCCAGGTGCTCGACACGAACACGCACTGGCTGATCAAATCGCTCACGGCGCTGGGTGCGCACGTGCGGCGCGCGACGATGATCCGCGACGAGTACGAAGAGATCGGCGACGAGCTGCAGCGCGCGGTGGTGCGGCGGCCGCGGCTGATTCTGACGACCGGCGGCCTCGGCCCGACGGACGACGACCTGACGCTGCGCGCGATCGCGTTGCGCTTCGGGCGGCCGCTGCAGCTCGATGCGCAGGCGTACGAGTGGGTGGCGCAGCGCTATGCGTACATCGCCACGCAGCGCGCGAACTTCGATCCGACGATGACCGAGTCGCGCGCCAAGATGGCGTACTTTCCGCAGGGTTCGCAGCCGATCGCCAATCCGAGCGGCGCTGCGCCGGCGATGGTGCTCGACGTCGACGACGGCGTGACGATCGTGTCGCTGCCCGGCGTGCCCTCGGAGATGAAGGACATCTTCCAGCAGACGCTGCAGCCGGTGCTGGCGCGCACGATCGGATCGGGCGGCTATGTCGAGCGCGTGCTGGTGCTGCAGCAGGGCGACGAATCGCGGCTGGCGCCGGCGCTGATCGAAGTGCAGAGCGCCAATCCGGCGGTGTACGTGAAGTCGCGCGGGCAGACGTTCGAGGATGGGCGCTTCCTGACTGTGGTGCTGTCGTACGGCGGCACGAACATCGACGACGTGCGCATGGTGGTGCAGCACAGTGAAATTCTGGCGATCGAGCGCGTCACGGCGCTGGGCTACACGGTGCTGCGCGTGGTCGGTGAGTGACGAGCCGCTTACTCGCCGATGACGCGAACCGCGTCGTGATCGAGGACGTGCAGCGCATCGAGCGGCAGCAGCGTGAGCAATGCGCGCCCGGCCAGCTGTTCGCGGCGCAGCGGGCCCCAGGTGCGGCTGTCGCCCTGCGCGGCGCGGTTGTCGTTCATGACGTAGAACTCATCCGTGCCGAGCTCGATGCGTGCGGTGGCGGTGACGACGGTGTTGTTCTGCAGCAGCGCCGTGACGTACGGTTCGATGAGTGGGCGTCCGTTGACAGCGACTTGAATCCCTTCGATGCCGATGCCGCGTTCCGTGCTTTCACCGCGCAGCTCGATGACGTCGCCCGGCAATCCGATGACGCGGCGCATCACCTGTCGATCGGCGTTGCTGGGTTCATCGACGAGCACGAGTTCGCCGCGCTGCGGCGTGCGCAGCTGGAACGTGAGCCGGCTGAGCAGCAGCGTCTGGCCGCCTTCGATGGTCGGCGCCATCGAGCGATCGTCGACGGTATGCATTTGCAGCACGGCGCGCGCGACGAGCACGAGCATGACCAGCGCGATGATGATTTCGAGGAGCGCACGGCCGTCGATCGGCGCCGCCGCTTCGTCTACGGCTTCGGGCGCGGCGTTCGGAATGGAAGACACGCCGTGATTTTAAATCGCTGCACTCGGACGATGGCGAACAGGACGACCAGTCCCTGAATCACACGGATGAGCTCCTGCCCGGACGACGTGCGAATTTCCATGTACTCGGCGCCGACGACGAGATATCCGTAGAGTGCACCGGCGATCGGCAGCGCCAGCGGGCTGGCGCCGGCGAGGAGGGCGACGGTGATGCCGTCGAAGGTCAGGCTGCCGGTGTTCAGATACAGGTCGCCGGGATGACCGAGGGCGAGGTGTGCGCCGGCCAGCCCGGCGAAGGCGCCGCCGGCGGCGAAGGCGGCGACGATCGTGCGCGACACGGCGATGCCGCCGTAGCGCGCGAAACGTTCGTTCGCTCCTGCGGTGCGGATGGCGAAGCCGAGCGGCAGGCGGCGCAGCAGCAGCCACGCAGCGAGGACCGCGAGCGGCGTGAGCACGACGCCGGTGTGCAGCACGCCGAGCTCGAGCCCGGTGAGCGCTTCGAGCGGCAGGAAGCCGAAGGGGGCGTTGCGCTCGGCGACGCGCGCTGTGCCGAGGCCGCGCGCCAGCGTGAACAGCGGCTCACCGTACAACGACAGCAGCCCCTGCACGATCGGCGTGAGCATCAGCCCGGTGACGATTTCGTTCACGCCCAGTGCGGCCTTCAGCACGCCGGGGATGGCCGCCACGGCGGCGCCGGCGGCCGCCGCCGCGATGCACGCCAGCGCCGCGGCGAGCGGGTCGGGCACCGGTGCGACGGTGAAGACGAGGTAGCTGGCGAATGCCCCGGCCGTCACCTGCGCCGGCAGCGAGAAGTTCAGCGCGCGGATGCGGTACGGCAGCAGCATCGCCAGCCCGGCCAGGATGAACACCGACGAGGCTTCGATCCAGCGGCCGGCGCGCGCCGCCCGCGTCACCGGCGCCGTGAGCAGCACCTCGTACGCTGCGCCGGCATCCTTGCCGCTCGCCGCCAGCAGCACGAAGCCGATGGCGAGCGCGATGAGCAGGGGGAGGGCGCGGCGAAAAGCGGGCATCGGGAAGCAGAAAGTGATAGTGAATAGTGATAGTAGATAGTGGATACTAAACAGCAAGAACGTTTCTCCACTATCACTATCACTATCACTATCACTATCACAATCCACTATTACTTTCTGCTCTGAATCCGCAGCGTCCAGCCGAACGGATCGGCCGCGCGGCCGTACTGGATGTCGGTGAGCGACTGATACAGGTGGCGCGAGACCGAGCCGACCTCGTTGTTGTTGACGAGGTAATCGTGGCCCTTGTAGCCGAAGCGGCCGACGGGGGCGATGACGGCGGCGGTGCCCATGCCGAACGCCTCGGTGATCGCGCCCGAGGCCAGGTCGGCCAGCACGCGGTCGATTGAGATGCGCTCTTCGGAGACGGTGTAGCCGAGCGTCGGCGCGAGTTCGAGCACGCTCTTGCGCGTGATGCCGCGCAGGATGGTGCCGGTGAGCTGCGGCGTGACGATGTGCTTGCCGTAGACGAAGGCGATATTCATCGCGCCGACTTCCTCGACGTACTTGCGCTCGATGCCGTCGAGCCACAGCACCTGCTGGTAGCCGAGGCGCGCCACTTCCTCGCCGACGATGAGGCTGGCGGCGTAGTTGCCGCCGCACTTGGCTTCGCCGGTGCCGCCGCGCACGGCGCGCACGTATTCATCCGAAATGAACACCGAGACAGGCTTGAAGCCGGACGCGAAATATGCGCCGACCGGGCCGGTGATGATGAAGTGCAGGTAGCTGCTCGAGGCGTGCACGCCGAGCGCCGCTTCGGTCGAGATCATGGTCGGGCGAATGTACAGCGACTGGCCCTCACCGCTCGGCACCCACGCGTGATCGAGCTCGACGAGCTTGACGATGGCCTCGACGTGCGACTCGGGATCGACCTGCTGCATCGACATGCGCTCGGCGCTGCGGTTGAAGCGCGCGGCGTTCTCCCACGGGCGGAACAGGTTGATGTCGCCGTCCGGGCGGCGGTAAGCCTTGGTGCCCTCGAAGATTTCCTGCGCGTAATGGAAGACCGCGGTGGACGGTGCGAGCGAAAGATTTTCGTACGGGCCGATGACGGCATCGTGCCAACCTGCGTCGGCCGTCCACGTCTGCGTGAACATGCGATCGCTGAACACTTTGCCGAAGCCGAGATTTTCGGGGAAGGGCAGCTTGCTGCCGGTGAGGGGTTGGATCTTGATGGCCACGGGGGCGATTGTAGTGCGGACGACGGCGGACGGCGTCCTAGGGTGCATCCGCCGTTTGGGGCGGCTTTCCACCGGCAGAGAGATCCCTCCGCTTTGCCGGGTACGCCGGTGGCTACGTACGCACGAGCCGGCAAAGCGTTCGGGATGACGGTGCGGGGGACGTACCACCCTGTCTGCGATTGCCGTTCCCTCTCCCAGAGCGTCATCCCGAACGTCTTGCCCCGTCCGTGCGGACGTTGCCACAGACGAGCCAGGGCAAGACGGAGGGATCTC
>JBIIIA010000145.1:0-7632 GCA_044235195.1 Thermoflexales bacterium | reverse complement strand
GGCCAGGCGGATTTCTACGATTTGCCCGGCATTCCGTGGGTGGCGTATTTCACTGCGTCGCGCATCGCCTTTCACGGCGCATACTGGCACAACGACTTCGGCGCGCGGCGCAGCCACGGCTGCGTCAACTTGCTGCCGGAGGATGCGCAGTGGGTGTATCGCTGGACGCTGCCGCGTGCGCCCTATGAAGAACGCTGGACGACGACCACGCGCCGCGACGAAGGCTCCCTCGTGCGCGTTTTCTGATTCTTCGACAAATTCCTATGATCCCGCTCAAGCTCGAACTGCGCAATTTCATGGCGTATCGCGACGCCGATCCGCTCGATCTGAGCGGGCTGCACGTGGTGTGCCTCACCGGGGACAACGGCGCCGGCAAGAGCACGCTGCTGGATGCCATGACGTGGTCGCTGTGGGGCCAGTCGCGCGCCGGCCGCGACGACGAGCTGATCGCGCAGGGCGCCGCGGAGATGCGCGTGGCGTTCACGTTCAGCGAAGGGCGGCACGTGTTTCAAGTCGTGCGCACGCGCAAACACGGCAAGGCCGCCAAGGGCAAGCCCGCGCCTTCTTCAGGCTCGCTCGATCTGCTGATCCGCGACGATTCCGTCGGCGGCTGGCGCACGCTTTCCGAAGGACGCATCGTCGACACCCAGGCGGCGATCGAGCGGACGCTGAACCTGAGCTACGACACGTTCATCAATTCGGCGTATCTCAAGCAGGGGCGGGCCGACGAATTCACCGTGAAGCAGCCGGGCCAGCGCAAGCAGCTGCTGGCCGAAATCCTCGACCTGGACGTGTGGGCGACGTACGAAGAGCGCGTCAAGCAGCGTCTGAACGCCGTCGACCGCGAATCGTACAAATTGACGCAGGATCTCGAGCAGGCGGAGAACGAACTGGCGCTGCTGCCGCAGTACGAGCGCCAGCTCGGCGATGCGCAGGCGGCGCTGGATGCGGCCAACGCGACGTTGTCGCGCGTCGATTCCGAGTATCGCGAACTGGTGCAGCTGCGTGAGCGCGCCAAGGGGCTGCGCGGACAGATGTCGCAGGTCGAGCAGCGCCTGCGCGCCGTGGATGCCGAGCTGAACCGCGCGCGCGGGGACCACGATCGGGCGAAGGAGCGCGTGCGCCAGCTGCAGGCGGCGCTCGATCAGCGCGCGGAAATCGAAGCGGGCTATGCTGCGCTGCTGCAGGCGCAGGCGGAGAACGAGCGGCTTAGTCTGAAGCTGACCAGCATGGTCGATCTGAACGCGCGCAAATCGCGGGCCGAGGCGGCCATCGTCGCCGAGCGGCATGCGCTCGAGAAGGCGCTGGAGACGGCGACGCGGCAGGTGAACGAACTGCGCACCGCCGGCGACGTCGGCGATGCCGACGCACGGCTGGAGCAAGTGCGCGCGCGCCTGGCGCATCTGGCGGCCGTGGCGGAGCATGCGTCGACGGCGCAGCAGCGCCGCATGCAGATCGGCGAGGAACTCGGCGAGCTGCGCAGCCGCAATGATCTCCTGCGCAAGGAAATGAACGACATCAAGGCGCGCATGCAGGAGATGGGCGGGCAGGGGGCGATTTGCCCGACCTGCGGCCGCACGCTGGACGTAGAAGCGCGGGCGCGCATGCTGAGCGAGCTGGAAGCGGAGGGGCGTCGCAAGGGGGACGAGCATCGGGCGAACGATGCGCGGCGCAGGCAGCATGAAGAAGAGCGCACGGCGATCGATGCCGAAGTGGAATCGCGCGCGGCGATGATGCGTGAACAGCCGACGCTGCAGCGTGAGGAAGGGCGCCTGGCGGAGCGCTGCGCGCGCGCGGCCGACGCGGCGCGCAGGCTGCCGGAGGCGGAAGCGGAGCAGCAGAGCGTCGCCGGGCGTCTGGCGGAGCAGTCGTATGCCGTGAACGCGCGCGCCGATCTGCGGCGCGTGGAGGCCGAATTGGCCGAACTCGGCTACGACGCCGCTGCGCACGACCGGCTGCGCACGGTGGCGCTGCCGAGCCTGCAACCGTTCGCCGGGCGCAAGTCCGATGTGGAGCGGGCGGAGGTCGGCCTACAGGCAGAAGAGAACCTGGCGGCGGCGGTGGCGGCGCAGATCGAACTGCTGCAGGCGCGGGATGCCGACGAGCGGCGGGCGCTGGACGGGCTGCGCGGGGAACTGGCGGCCGTCGAGTCCGGGCTGGTGCGCGCGTCGGCGATCGAGCAGGCGCTGGTGGTGGCGCAGACGACGCAGCAGGAATGTCATCGTCGCTACGGGGCAGCGAACCAGAAGGTGCAGGCGTGTCGGTTGCAGGCGGGCGCCGTGGCGCGGATGACGTCCGAGCTGCAGGCGCTGCGTCGGCGGCAGGGGCACCTCGAGGAGCTGCGGGCGGCGTGCGGCAAGAACGGCGTGCCGGCCATGATCATCGAGAGCGCGTTGCCGGAGCTGGAGGCGGCGGCGAACGAGCTGCTCGGGCGCATGACGAACGGCCGCATGAACGTGCGCTTCGACACGCAGCGGTTGTCGCAGAAGGGCGAGGTCGTCGAGACGCTGGAGATACGCATCGCCGACGAGATCGGTGAGCGCGCCTACGAGATGTTCTCGGGCGGGGAAGCGTTTCGCATCAATTTCGCCGTGCGCATCGCGTTGAGCCGCATGCTGGCGCGGCGAGCGGGGGCGGCGCTGCGCACGCTGTTCATCGACGAAGGGTTCGGCACGCAGGATGCGCAGGGGCGCGAGCGACTGGTGGAGGCGATCAAGGCGATCGAGGGCGACTTCGAGCGAATTTTCGTGATCACCCACATCGAGGAGCTGAAGGATGCGTTTCCGGCGCGGATCGAGGTGACGAAGAGCGCGAACGGCAGCGCAGCGCGCGTGCTGTGATCAGGCGAATGCGAATTCGTCGAGCACTTGCCGCATTTCGCCGGCCGCTACGGAGTCGATCGGAACCGGATCCTGGTGCGCGTTGACCGACGAGCTCAGATCGCGCATGCCGTCGCCGTAGCGTCCCGGATCTTCGAAGCCGTCGACTTCGACCATGTCGACGACGCGGCGGAGCGCCCACTGATCCCGTTTGGTCGCGGCGCCGAGGCGCAGCATGCGGCGGATGCGCAGCAATGCCAGGCGGTCGAGCTCGTCTTCTGCGGTGTCGCGCAGTTCCTCACCGATTTCGCGCAGCGTCTGCTGAAGATGAAGCGGCAGGACGACTTCGTGTGCGCCGGATTCGAACTGCCCGACGGCCTGTTCCATCCAGCGGAGGAGTGCGCGCACCCGGTCACCGATCGGCCCCGACAGGTGCACGTGGAGCACCAGCCCGCACAAGGTGCAGGCGGCGCGCATATCGTCCATTTCATCTGCGACGGCGCTGCCGCGATCGGCGATATGTGTGATGCGATCCCCCTGAGCTGCACGCAGAAATGCATTCTCGAATTTCATCCGCGTCCTCCTTCGTTTTCTTTCGCTGCTGCCGACGACACCGTGCCTATGATGCGCTTTTCGATGCGCGTTGTCACTATGCGATACACCTGTACAAACTACGGACGAAGCGCGCATGGTAGAGGATTTCATAGATGCTGCACATCCGAAAATTTAAGGTTTCCTGCTACTACGACTAGTGTTACCATTCGCACGTTGGTTTTTTCGCCCAAACGCCATGACGAAAGCATCCAAGTGTCCACACTGTTCCGCCCCGATCCGTCTGCCCAGCGGAGAGGCATGGGGCCCGATCAAGTGCAATTTTTGCGGCTTGTCGGTAACCATGGCCGATATGGAGGCGGCTGCGGTAGCTGCGGCGGCTGCCGCAGCGATGAAGTCCAAAGCGGAAGAAGAGCAACGCGCTCGCGAAGCGGCCGTCGTTGTGCAGACGCCGGAGCCTGTGGTCGCTGCGCCCATCGAAGCAGCGGCGTCCTCCGTGGATGTAAACGAAGTGGTAGCTGCAGCCGCGGAACCGGCCTCCGCTCCTGCGACGCCGCCGGCCGAGCCCGTCGTCGCGATGGAGCCGGTCGTGGTGCTGCAGAGGAATGAGCGCCAGGCCGAGCCCGTCGTCGCGATGGAGTCGGTCGTGGCGGTGCCGCCGCCGGCCGAGCCCGTTGTGGCGCCGCCGGTGACCGAACGCCCGACGCCGCCGACGCCGCCGACGCCCCGTCGTCAGCCTGCCCGTTCCCGCGTGGCGGAAGTACCCGCCGAATCGGCGCCGGCGCCTGCCGCCGAATCCGCGGCCGTCGAGGAAGACCCGCCGACGATGTGGAACACTGTGGTCATGGTGGCGTGCATCGCGCTGGTCATCCTGGCCGTGGTACTCGCCGTCGTGCTCGTCATCAATTCCTGATTGGCCCTCAGACCCGAACAACAGCACATCGCCGCATGGCGCGGAGGTCGGCTGGCCGTCGCCGCCGTGCCGGGCAGCGGCAAGACGCACACGCTGGCTGCGCTCGTCGTCGATCTGCTGCGCAGCGGTGCGGTTTCTCCGGATTCCGAAATCCTGATCGTGACGTTCACCAATTCTGCGGTGGACAACATTCGTGCGCGCGTGCGCCGACTGCTTGCCGAAGCGGGCCTTCCCGACGGTGGCTATCGCGTATTCACGCTGCACGGCCTGGCCAGCTCGATACTGCGTGAACGGCCGGACCTCGCCGGCGTGGCGGGCGATTACGGCATCGATGCCGAGATCAGTGGTTCGGCGTCGATGCACGAAGCCGCGCACTGGTACATTCAGCAGAACATCCTGCACTGGCGCAGCTTCGTGCAGGATCTCAGCGCGGCTCAGTTCGCGAAAGTCGACGAAAAGTGGCGCAACGAGACTGCGTCGATCGGCCAGACGGTGACGTCGCTGGCGAAGAATCTGCGGCTGCATTCTGAAGAATTGCGGGCGCTCCTGCGCGATGCCGATCCACTCGGTCAGCTGTCGCCGTTCTTGTACATGGGGGCGGAAATCTATGCACGGTACGAGCATATTTTGCGCGCCGGCGGCCGCCTCGATTTCGACGACCTGATCTGGGGCGCGATTCGGGCGTTGGAAAGTGATGCTTCATTCTGTGCTCGGCTCGGCGCGCGCTACGCGTATGTCCTCGAAGACGAAGCGCAGGACAGCACGCCGCTGCAGGAGACGATCCTCAAGCTGCTGACGCGTGGACACGGCAACTGGGTGCGTGTGGGCGACCCGAATCAGGCCATCATGACCACGTTCACATCTTCGAACGTGCGTTTTTTTCGCGAATTTCTGGCGCGCAGCGACGTCCTGCATCTGCCGCTTTCGGTCAGCGGGCGCAGCGCACCCAGCATCATCGATCTGGCGAACTCACTCGTGCGCTGGAGCGCGCAGCGTCATCCGGATCCGCAGGTGCGGGCGCGGGCGTTGAGCGATGCGGTGCTGATCGCGCCGTCGCCGCCCGGCGATTTTCAGCCGAATCCGCCGAACGAGGATTCACAGAATTACTACGTCCGCAATTACGCCGACGACGAAGAAGAGATCGCGGCGACGGTGAAAAACGCTGCGCGCTACGTGCGCTTCGACCGCAGCCGCACCTGCTGCATCCTCGTGCCGACGAACTGGATGGGCGAGGTGGTCGTCAAAGCATTGATGGCCGAGCAGCAGGACGGCGAGAAGCTGTTTCAGGATCAACTTTCGAACAAACAGTCGGTGCGCAGCGTGGCGCGCATATTCGCCGTGGTCGCTGAATTTTGTGCGCGCCCGACGCAGGCGTCGGCGCTGGCGGCGCTCTACAGCGCGTTGTACGACCACGGCGAGGCGGAGGCGAAGTTGATCGGCGAGGGCGAGCCGCCCGGCGGCCGGTCGGGTGATCTGCAGCCTTTGCTCAAGAGCGTGGCGGTGGAGCGCCTGCTTTTTCCACGGCCGGGCGAGCCGCCGGTGTTGGCGGAGAAGGTGCGCGTCACGGAAAAGCAGCGGCGTGTGCTGGACAAGCTCGGCGTCGTCGTCGCGCGCTGGCTGCGCGCCAGCGTGCTGCCGATCGATCAGTTCCTGCTGACGGTGGCGCAGGATGCGTTCACGGACGAAGGCGACCTGGCACTGGCGCACAGCCTGGCCGTGGCGATGCGGCGCGCGGCGTCGCAGAATCCGAATGCCGCATTGGACGAATTCGCGCGTCAGCTGGACGACATCGCCGCCAATCGGCAGAAATTCCTGAGCAGCATGTTGTTCGACCCGCCATTCGAGCCGACGCCGGGTGTGATCACCGTCACCACGCTGCACAAAGCCAAAGGGCTGGAATGGGACGGTGTGCACATCGTGGGGGTGAACGACGTCGAGTTCCCCGACGACGTCGACGGTGCGTTCAAGGGAGCGGCGTGGTACCTCGGCAATCGTGAACCGGTGCTGGAGGCGCGCACGCAGCTGCAGGCGCTGGCGGACAGGACCGTTCGGACGATCGATCCGGAGGCGTCGCTGCGCGATGCGCACATCGAGTACATTTGTGAGCGCATGCGTTTGCTGTATGTCGGGATCACGCGCGCACGTCGTCGACTCGTCCTTGCTTGGTCGCAGCGCAGCGCGAACGGCCGCGGGCGTGAGCGTTCGCTCGCTGCCGCAGTGCGGGCCATCACATGACCAGGATCGACACGACCTTTCCATTCAGCCAGCAGAGCCTGGGCGACTTCGCGGATTGTCCGCGTCGCTTCTACCTGCGCTACGTGCTGCGCCAGCCGTGGCCGCAGCTCGAATCGACGCCGGATGGCTACGACGTGCCGGCGTACCGCGAGTTTCTGCGCAAGGGTGCGGCGCTGCATCGCTGGGTCGAGCGCCACTGGCTGGGGCTGCCGGAAGCGGACGGCGCGGCGTCGGCCGAACTGGCCGCCGACCCGGAATTCGCGCTGTGGTGGCGCCGCTTTCTGGCCGAGGATTTCTCGGCCCTGCCGGCGCAGCGCATTCCCGAGCTGGCGTTGATGGCTCCGCTCGGCGCGCATACGCTCACGGCGCGGCTCGACCTGCTGGCGGTGGATGAACACAGCGGCCGCGCCGTCATCGTCGACTGGAAGACCATGCGCGGGGCGGCGGCGCAGCGACCGGAATTCCTGCGCCAACGCGTGCAGACGCGCGCGTATCTGTATGCGCTGGCCGTCGCCGGCGCGCCGTATCGCGGCGCCCGGGAGGGCGCCGACGGCTGCGAGTTTCATTACTGGATGGCGAACGCGCCCGATGGTCGCTGGGTGCGATTCGTGTACGATCGAGAGGCCTTCGCGCAGGATCGACTCATGCTGGAGGCGCTGGCGGCGGATGCGGCGTCGCGCGACGGCGAGGCGGAGTTCGAAATGACGGACGACCATCGCACGTGCGGCCTGTGCACGTATGCTACGCTGTGCCGGCGCGGGCAGGCTGCGTCGCCGGAGGAATTCCACGACGAAGACATCGACTGGGCGCCAGAGACTGCGGACATCGAATACTGAAATGGCAGACACATCACAATTCGCCGGTCAGAGCTACCTCAACCTCGAAACGTATCGCCGCAGCGGGCAGGCCATGCCGACGCCGGTGTGGTTCGTCGAGGACGGCGGCGCGTACTATATTCGCACGTTGCGCAACGCCGGCAAAGTAAAGCGCGTGCGCAACAACTCACGCGTGCGTGTGATGCCTTGCGGGCGCAGCGGTGAACCGCGCGGCGCATGGGTGGCGGCCCACGCGGCCATCGTCGATGATGCGGCGACTTCGACGCGCGTCGACGGG
>JBIIIA010000144.1:0-7650 GCA_044235195.1 Thermoflexales bacterium | reverse complement strand
AGGCGGCGCGCATGCTGGACGACGCCGGATTCCCGGACACGGTGATCGTCTTGTCGAACCAGCTGGACGAGCTGGTGATCTGGCAGGTGATCACGCAGATCCGCGAAGAAGCCTCGCGCTACGGCGTGGACGCCGACGCGCTCTCGAAGCGCCTGGTCTACGGCGTCGGCACGAATCTGATCACCTCGGAAGGCCATCCGGCGCTCGACGGCGTGTACAAGCTGGTGTCGATCATGGACGGCGGCGAGTGGCACCCGGCGATCAAGATTTCCGAGACGCCGGCCAAGACGATCAACCCGGGCAACAAGCGGGCGTGGCGGCTCTACGACAAGCGCGACAAGGCCGTGGCCGACGTGGTGGCGCTGGAGCACGAAGATTTGTCGTCCGTGCCGCAGATGCAGCTGCACCACCCGCTCGAGGAGGCCAAGCACCGCGTGGTGCACGCCGGCGACCTGTCGCGCGTCGAGCCGCTGCTCGTCGACGTGCTGCGCGACGGCCGCCCCGTCTACGATTCACCGACGATCGAAGACATGCGCCGCCGCCGCAACGCCGACCTGGCCTGCCTCGACCTCGGCGTCAAACGCCTGATCAACCCGCACACCTACCACGTGTCGCTCACCGAGGCGGTGTGGACGCTGCGGAACGATCTGGTGGCGGAGAGCGGGGGGAAGGGGGAGTAGGGGAGAGGGAAGAGGGAAGAGGGAAGAGGGGAGAGGGAAGAGGGGAGAGGGAAGAGGGGAGAGGGGCAGAAAAATACGCGTCGGGGATGGCACAAATGCGCGATCTCGTCCCCTAGTCCCTAACCCCTGTCCCCTGTTCCTTATCGGCCTAGAAATCCTTGCTCGCGCAGCACGGCCTCCAATCCGGCGCGCGACGGGCGGGTGACGCGGCGGGCGGAGTGTTCGAGCCAGCCGTAGTCCTCGACTTCGCCGGGGCGGCCGGGGACCGGGACTTGGCGCTGGTCGTAGATGCCGGTGGCGGCCATGGTGCGGTCGTACTCGTGGAGCAGCGCGTCCTCGTCGGCGCGGTCGTGGGTTTCCCAGTGCAGGACGGCGCCGAGCGGCAGGCGCGGGCGGAGCATCGGTTCGGAGGCCGGCCAGCCGAGGGTCATGCCGCAGATCGGGAAGGTCAGGCGCGGCAGATGCAGCAGGCGAATGACGTCGCGCGGGTTGTTGCGCAGGCCGCCGATGTAGCACATGCCGAGGCCCATGGCTTCGGCGGCGACGGCGGCGTTCTGCATGACAAGCGCGACATCGACGGCGGACACGAGGAAGCTTTCCATGGTCTCGTGCGAGTGCGGCAGGCCGCGCAGTTCGCACGCGCGATCGAGCTTGCTCAGATCGGCGCACCAGGCGAGGAAGACCGGGGCCTGCCGAATGTGGTCCTGGTCGCCGCACAAGTGGGCGAGCTCGTGCCGCGCCATTTCGTTCGTCACGGCGACGGCGCAGTAGACCTGCAGATTCGACGACGTCGACGCGCGCTGGCCGGCGACGACGATCGCCTCGACGAGTTCACGCGGCAGCGGGTCGGGGCGATAGGCGCGATGAGAGCGGTGGGAATGAAGTAAATCGAGCATGTGAAATGTTCAGCGGAAGAGCGTTTCCATCAGCTGCGGGGCATAGCGGCGCACCATGTCGTCGGTGATGGAGGAGGTGCGGGCGATTTCGCCGTACAGCGCGCCGCTGCGGCGCAGTTCGCGCAGCTGCGTCTGCGGGTCGAGGGCGTAGAGGCCGAATTTCATGCGCCAGCCCTCGCTCCATTCGAAATTGTCGACGAACGACCAGTGATAGTAGCCGCGCACGTCGTAGCAGAACTGGATGGCTTTCCAGACCTCGCGCAGGTGGGCGATGAGGAAGCCCGGGCGCTGGTCGTCGTCGTGGTCGGGCAGGCCGTTTTCGGTGATGTAGATCGGCAGCCTGGTGCGGTTCAGGCGCTGCAGCATGGTGAGCAGGCCGCGCGGGTAGATTTCGCCGTATTCGTAGTCCGACATGGCGGCGTCGGGGAAGTTTTCGATCGAGCCGAAGCCGGTGGCGGCCTGGTCGCGGCGGAAGCGTGTGGCCTGGCGCGTGTAGTAATTGAGGCCGATCCAGTCGAGCGTGCCCTTGGCCAGACGCACGTTCGGCGCGAAGCGGCGCAGCACCCAGTGCCAGCGGCCGCTCAGGAGCGAGGACAGGATCGCTTCGTTGAAGAGCAGATCCTGCGCGCGCGCGGCGAGGGCGTCGAGCGCGTGGTTCGGCCGCAGGCCCTGGAACACGCGCATGTGGTGGGCGATGCCGATGCGCGCGCGCGGCTGCACTTCGCGGATGATCGCCGCCGCCTGCACGTGCGCGGCGACCAGCGTGCAGAACACGCGCAGCGTGCGGCTGAAATCGGGCGCCGGCGCCGGCGGCATGCGCTGGCCCATGTACGTCATCACCGCGAAGACGTTGGGCTCGTTGATCGTGCACCACAGGTCGCACACGTCGCCGAGAGCGCGCACGGTGCGTTCGACGAAGCGGCGGAAGAGCGGCAGCACGTAGTCGGCGTCGGTCCAGCCGCCGTGTTCGTCGAGCCAGCGCGGGTTGGTGAAATGGTGCAGGGTGACCATCGGCTCGATGCCGCGTTTGCGCAGCCCGAGCAGCATGGCGCGGTAGCGCTGCAGTGCGTCTTCGTCGAAGCGCCCCTGAATGGGCTCGATGCGGCTCCATTCGACCGAGAGCCGATGCGCATTCAGATTCAGCTCGACCATGCGGTCGAAGTCGGCTTCGGCGTCCTCCCACCAGTTGCAGGCCGGGCCGGATTTGTCGCCGCCTGCGATGCTGCCGGGGGTGTGCTCCCACACCCACCATTGATTGTGAATGTTGTTGCCTTCCACCTGGTGCGCCGCGGTGGCGGTGCCCCAGCGGAAGTCGGGGGGGAAGTGAAGGGAGAAGGAAGACATGGTTTTTTGTGCCGCAGATTGCCACCGGCGGACGACAGACGACAGACGACAGACGACAGATTATTGCGCCGGAGAGCGTACACCACATCCGCCGGCTGGGCGTTTGTGGATTCGACGTGGCCGATTTTTTCTCCATTCGCATCGATTTGCCGTGAGTGATTTTTATGTGACAGGCGTTGAGAAAAATGCGCTCGTATTGTTTTTGCTTTTGTAGATTGCAGATTTGGTGAATTTTTTATAATGTGTGTTCATAAAATGAAAGCAACAACATTCAGCACGGTTGAACGACGAATGTGAACAAAGCAACTACTGGAAACAACAATTCGATGCAGGATGCATCAAGTCGATTTGTCGGAGCACGGCGTGCGCTGCGCACCCTGCGGCAGGTTGTGCTGGCTGGTGCCGTCGCCGCCGGCGCGCTGGGGATGACGACAGTATCGGCGGCGTTCGATTCGGTGGTGATCCAGGGCCCGACGGGCAGCCAGTACTACGCCACTGAATACAACACGCTCGTCCTTGCGAACGACAACATCGTGGTGTCTGATTCCCGCTGGGATGACGGCACGGCTACCGACGTCGGCGCGGTGTATATCTACAGCAGTACGAACGGCGCGCTGATCAACCGCCTGACCGGCGGCAGCAGCGGTGACATGGTCGGCACTAGAATCATCGAGCTGAACGACGGAAAATTGCTGGTGTGGAGCCCGTATTGGAACGGCTCGCGCGGCGCGGTGACGTGGATGGACGGAGCGACGGGCGTGTCCGGCACGGTGTCCAGCGCGAACAGCCTGGTCGGTGATACGGCCGATGACCAGGTCGGCAGCGGATACATCAGGGTGCTGACGAACGGCAACTACGTCGTGGTCTCGCCCAGCTTCGACGACGGCGCAAACGCCGACGTCGGCGCGGTGACGTGGGGCAATGGGGCGACCGGCATCACCGGCGTGGTTTCATCCACGAACAGCCTCGTCGGCGCAACCGCCGCCGACGGCTACGATGCGACGACTTCCCAACAGGTGTGGGTCATCCCGCTGACGAACGGCGCGTATGTCTCGGCGTGGCCGAGCTTCGACAAAGACGGCATGACCGACGTCGGCGCCGTGGTTTGGTCCACCGGGACGGTCGGCATCACCGGCGTAGTGAATGCCGACATGGCGACCGTCGGCGAGAGCGCCAACGATAGAGTTGGCTATTACGACTTCGAGCCGGGAAGTTTCGGCACTTCATACGGAACTGACGGCGTCTACGCGCTCGACGACGGCAACTACATGCTGGTGACGCCGGACTGGGGCGGGGGGCGCGGCGCCGCGACGTGGTGGAACGGCAACGAATTGGTGACCGGCACGGTGAACACGGACAACAGCGTGTTCGGTAATTCGATGAGCGACCAATTCGGCAGCGGCGGCCTGCAGAAGCTCTCCAACGGCAACGTGCTGATTTTCAGCAAACAATTCGGCGATACGAAGGGTGCGGTGACGTGGCTGAACGGCTCGAACGGCAGGGACATGAACGGCCAGTTCGGTGTCGCATCGGCGCAGAACAGCCTGGTCGGCGCACAGTCGACCGACTATG
The DNA here is from genome assembly GCA_044235195.1 of Thermoflexales bacterium. Taxonomy (GTDB): domain Bacteria; phylum Chloroflexota; class Anaerolineae; order J036; family Brachytrichaceae; genus CANJQH01. The sequence goes on along the minus strand of JBIIIA010000144.1, from coordinate 3,158 downwards.
TCGGCTATGACATCAACGGCGTGCAATCGAGCGTGGCGCGCGAGGTCGGCGGCGGTCGCTTTGTTGTTATGTCGACTGCCTGGGACAACCCTGACAACTCGCAGCAGGACGCTGGCGCTTTGACGTGGGGGTCGATCACTGCGGGCATCTCCGGCACGATCTCGGCCGAAAACAGCCTCATCGGGCAGGACTATCAAACGTTTTACGGCGATAACAGCCAGTTTTTTAAGACCTACGATCTCGGCAACGGCGCATTCGTGCTGCTGTTCCGGCAGATTCGCCTCGACGGCAGCCAAAAGGACGCGGCGATGTGGGTGACCTCGACCGTGATGCTGACGGGCACGATTTCGTCTACGAATGCGCTGCTCAGTGGGGTGGAAAAAGAAATCGACTCTGTGATGGTGCTGCCCAACTCGAACTACCTCGTGGTGGCTTCCCGCTGGAACGGCGCGCGCGGCGCGGTGACGCTGGGCGACGGCGCCAATGGCACCGTCGGCGTCATCAGCTCGACGAACAGCGTCGTCGGCGGCACGGCGGGCGATGCGGTCGGCTGGAACTTGACGGCGGTGATGTCGAACGGCACGTACTTGTTGGGGTCGGATTTTTGGGATAGCCCGACGGCGACGAACGTGGGCGCCTGGCGAGTCATGACGATGTCACAGCCGACTGCGGGAGTGCTCGATACGTCCAACAGCATCGTCGGCACCGCGGCGGGCGACCGCATCGGCCAATACAAAGCCATAGTCGCGAACGGCTTCCTCCTCGGCAGCGAGAACTGGGACAACGGAACGATCACCGACGTCGGGGCGTTCACGTGGGTGCCGGCCGCTGGGATGACCGGTGTGGTCACCGTCGGCAACAGCTTCATCGGCGCACGCGCCGGGGACAAATTCGGCAGCGGTTTGAAAATGTTGTCGAGCGACGCGCGCAACATCGTCATCATTTCGCCGAACTGGAACAATCGTCGCATTGCGAAGGCCGGCGCGGTGACAGTGCTGCCCGCCGATCGCATGGTGATCGGGACTGTCTCGTACGCCAACAGCATCGTCGGCCGTGTGAAGGACGACTTCCTCAGCGCAATGCCGTACAGGTTGTCGTCCGGCGAATTCGGGGTGGGAGCGACTGGATGGGACGATCCGGACGCCGGTGTGGTGAACAGGGGCGCCATCCTGCGGCTGCGCAGCGACCAGCCCTCGCGCGGTGCGGTGAGCGTGCGTTCCGGATATGTGGTGACCGGTGTCACGACTTCGTCCGGCACGTCCAGCCAGGTCAACCCATACGACTGGTTTGGATCCGGCGCCAGCTATATGCCCGGTGGTCGGTTGCTGACGCTTTGGCCGACGGATTCGCGCTACGTGATGCTCGGCGATCGGACGCTGGACGATGCGTCGCTGAACGACTTCGGCATCTATTCCGACACGGCCAGCTATGCCGTCACGCCGGGCTTCCATTATCAGACGCACTATTACACGGCGACGGTGAACACCGCCGTGGTGACGATGACGGCGTATCAGAACGACGCTGGCGCCGTTCTGACGCTGGCGGCCAGCGCCGGCGGCTGCGTGGATTACATCTGCCCGCTGGTTCCGGGCGTGAACACGATCACGGCGACGGTGACGGCGGCGAACGGCTCGACGGTCGACCATTACTGGTACAACATCACGCGCTCGGGCGGACCGTCGACGGACGCATCGCTGTCGAACCTGACGGCGGCGCCGGCGGTGCTGAGCCCGGCGTTCGTGAGCGGGACGACGAGCTACACGTCGACGGTGGCGAACGCGACGACGTCGGTGACGGTGATCCCGACGACGACGGACGTGGGAGCGACGACGGCGCTGACGTCGAGCCCGAACTCGTGCAGCGGATCGGCCTGCACGCTGAGCGTGGGCGTGAACGTGATCACGGTGACGGTGACGGCGGCGAACGGCACGACGACGCGGACGTATGTGCTGGAGATCACGCGTGAGCCGTCTGCGCCGGTGATTGCGTCGGTGTGGCCGAGGATCGGTGTGTCGGCGGGTGGAATGCCGGTGGCAGTGCTGGGCGAAGGCTTCACCGGTGCGACGACCGTGACTGTGGATGGCGCTCCCGTGGCGTTCACCATGTCGGGTGACGGCCGCATCGACTTCGTGATGCCGGCGCGTGTGAGCGCGTACGTGGTGGACATCACAGTGAGCACGCCGCGGGGAACCGTGACGGCTGTCGGTGGCTTCACGTACGTCGATCCGGTAATGGCGAGCGTCGACGCAGGAACGGGTGGTGTGTTCACTGCGACTGGTGGGTTGACGGTGACGATTCCGCCGCAGGTGGGCATCAGCGGAACACTTGTCGTGACATTGACGCCTGCATCGCCTTCGGCTGCGGCGCCGGGCAGCCTGTTGCTGCATTCGTTCGTGTTGAGTGCGACGCTGAATGGTTTGCCTGTGGATGTGACGAATGGCATGACCATTGAACTGTCTGTGGACTCGAACGTGATTCCGAGCGGTCAGCTGCCGTGGTTGTTCCAGTCGATTCCGAACTCATCCGGCGGCGTGCAGTGGGTGCCGGTCGGCCATCAGAGCTACTCGGCGGCGGCAGGTAAAGTGCGAAGCACGGTGGCGAAGATGACGAGTTACGTGGTGAGTGCGGCAGCGCTGGACTTTTACTACATGCCGGTGGTTTTTAAGTAGTAGGCACAGTTTCCGAGTTCCGAGACGACATGCATCCGCCACGCACGAGGTCTCGGAACTCGGAATTTTTCATGCGCAATTCTGCTCCGCCGTGCGCATGTACTCCGGGTCGATCTCGAAGCCGATGAAGTCGACGTCGAGCGCGCGGCAGGCGACGCCGGTGGAGCCGATGCCCATGAACGGATCGAGGACGGTGCGCACGCGCGAGCGGCCGTGCAGAAGGATGCACTGCTCGGGCAGGTGCGGAGGAAAGGACGCCGGGTGCGGCCGGTCGGCGCTGCGGCTGCGGATGGTGTCGTAGGGGATGAACCAGGTGTTGCCGCGGCAGCGCAGATCGCGCGCGCCTGCGCTGCGCCAGCGCGTGACGTTGCTTTTGTCCTGGTACGGCACGCCGACGGCCAGACGGTCGAGCGGCACGTCGCCGGAATGCGTCAGGTGGAAGACGTACTCGTGGCAGTCGTTGACGAAGCGCGGGCTGTTGATGGGCTT
>JBIIIA010000143.1:0-7679 GCA_044235195.1 Thermoflexales bacterium | reverse complement strand
CCCCTGAAGATCCCTGCGACGCAGGTGCAACGGCGCTTTCGCTAGATCTATATCATCGAGTTCGCGGGAGAAAGCCAAACGGTTGTGCATGCGCGCCGCGCCAAAGTGCATCTCCTTCGCCATGCGCGCGCCGTCGCGCTCCTTCAGCATCTTTTCCAGCTGCGTCACGACCGCCTCGAGCCAGGCGTTGGACTGCGACTGCTTGCGCACCTCCGCCAGCAACGCCTCGACGGTCTTCCAGTCACGCTCGATCACCGCCGCGCGCGCTTGCTGCAGAATGTCCGCCACCTGCAGTTCGCTGAAGCGGCGCACCACCAGCTCCTCCGCTGGGAGCGCGTCGTACGCGGCGTCGTTCAGCAGCGGCATCGCGCTGAGGTCCCAGGCCGCCGTCCGCTGTCGAGACTCGCCGTCGCTGTCGGTGAAGGTGTACTCGATGCGCAGCGCGATCTCTGCATTCGATCGACGCGCCTGCGCCAGCTTTTCCATCGGCATCGACACCGCCGCCCACGCCTCCGACCCGACCGCGACCGACGGCAGCCGCCAGCCGTTTTTCGCGTCGCGCGGATACGCGTTGTGCACGCGCCATGCGGTGCCATGAACATTCGAAGTGATGTACATCGTCACGTCGCGCACCACCAGGTTCGTCAGCAGGCCCAGCTCGACTTCGAACGGCTCCACGAGATCTTCGGGCCGCTCGCCGAACAGCGCCGACCCGCGCCCGGCCGTCGCCATCTCGCTCATCAATTCTTCGTTGAACCCCAGGCCGATGCCGACCGTCGTCGTCGTCACGCCGGCCTGCGCCAGCTTCTCCACCTGGCCCGTGATCTCGGCGACGTCGCACAGCCCATGATTCGCATGGCCATCGGACAGCAGCATCACGCGGCACACGCGATTCGCGCCGGTGCGCGGCGCCAGCAGCGCCGCTCCCGCCAGCCAGCCGCCGTGCAAATCGGTGCCGCCGTCGGTGTCGAATGAATCCATCAGCGGCTCGATCAGCGCCTGCGCCGACATCGCCGGCGTCAGCGGCAGCAGCGTGTCGATCTGGGTGTCGTAAATCACGACGCCGACCTCGTCGCCGGCTTGCAGCTGCTTGACCAGGTCGATCGTGCAGCGCTTGGCCGCATCGAGCCGGCCGTGACTCATCGAACCGGAACGGTCGATCACCACCACCAGCGACAGCGGCATGCGCACGTGTGCGCCGTCGGCTGCGGCCTGCAGCCGAATCAGCGCCTCGAACTGCTCCCCGTCGCGATCCACGGACGCCGACTTCTTCGCGCCCGACAAGGCACTTCGCAAGCCACCTAAGGAAACCCCGCCACGCTCCACGAATGCCGCCTTCTTTGCAGTGAATTCGATCTTCAGTTCGTTCGCCATGTTTTTCCTCCCTTTTCTCTCGCTCACTTTCTGTTGCTGTCCCTCGATTCTTCCAACTCAGCAAGCCGACGCAGCACTTCGGCCAATTCGACGAGCTGTGCACTCAGTTCTTCGATCATCTGCATGCCACGCTTGAATTCTTCGCGCAGCTGCGCCACCTCCGCCGCGAGGTCCGGCTCCGGCACCGGCGGACGGGGCGCATTCGCACGAGCAGACGCGCGCATATTGGCCGGCGCCGCAGACAAATCGTCGGGCGGCATCGACCGCGAACGCCGGTGCAGCGCCTCCTCCCGCGCCGGCGTCGCCACGGCGCCAGCGAACGACTGCACCAGCAGCTCCGCCGCCGTCGGCGCCGGCTTCACCAGATTCGTCAACAGCTGCTGCGTCGTCATCCGCAGGTTGTACGGGCCGATCATCGCCAGCGCCGTGCCGTTCTCCTGCATGCGCCGCGCCGTGAGCAGCTGCAGCAGGTGCCGAAACTGATACATCGCATCGCGCCCGATTCGATCCGGCCGATCGATCACGCCTTCCGCCACGTAGTAACGCACTAGGCGTTCGTTCGTCTTTTCGGCGTCGAGCGACGTCCACCCGAGCACCATGCCGCACTCCACCGCCGCCGCTGCCAGTTCCTCGGCGCTGCCGACGAAGTCGGCGTATGCCTCGACTTTCTTTCTATTTCTGTCCGTCGTCGTTGCCATCGCACCTCACCCACATCGTGGGAATTCGTGCAGCGGTTCGAACCGTCCACCGGCCGTGCTTCCGGTCCGCGCCGCTGCGAAAACAAAACATGCCACTGTCGATCTCGACAGTGGCATAGTAACAGCTGTCATCGACACTGTCAAGGTAACAGTGTCAACTTTTAGGAAATCGCGGCCGGCGCGCTACACCAGCGATTCCAGCTCCGTCACGAATCCGTCCAGCACGCCGAACGCACGATCCATCGGCTCGGCGGAGGTCATGTCGATGCCTGCCGTGCGCAGCGCGTCGAGCGGATACACCGCCGAGCCGCTGCTCAGGAAGCGCAGATAGCGCTCGGCCGCCGCGCCGGATGCATCGGCCAGCACGTCGGCCGCCAGCGCGTTCGCTGCGGCGATGCCCGAGGCGTACTGATACACGTAGAAGTCGGCGTAGAAGTGCGGATACTGCGCCCACGCGATGCCCTCGCGCGGTGCGTCGATCTTCCACGCCGGCCCGTAGCCGCGCTCGAACAGCCCGGCCAGGTGCGACGTCATGTCATCGGCCGTCAGCGCTCCGCCCTGCTCCACCTGCGTGTGCATCCAGTGCTCGAACTGCGACAAGATCGGCATCACGAACAGGTAGCGATGAAAGTTGTACATCGCCTCTTCGATGATGTTGATGCGGAAGCTGCGGTCGCGCCGCGCACGATCGGTGTTCATCAGATGAGCGCGCACCAACGCCTGGTTGAAATTCGACGCCACCTCGGCGACGAACAGCGTGTAGTCGGCGTACACGAACGGCTGCGTGCGGCACGCCAGCAGCGTGTGCATCGAATGACCGACTTCGTGCGCCAGCGTGCTCAGCCCTTGCAGTCCTTCTTCGTGGTAGCTCATCAGGATGTACGGACGCGTGCCGAATCCGCCGCCGGAATACGCACCGCCGCGCTTGCCGATGTTCGGCCGCCAGTCCACCCAGCGCTCTTTCGTCACGCCCTTGCGCACCGCGTCGGCGTACGATTTTCCAAGCGGCTGCAGGCCGGCGACGAGATATTCCACCGCCTGCTCCCACGTGGTCTTCACCGGCTTCGACAGCGGCGCGAACACGTCGCAGCCCTCCATCTTGCGCAGCTTCAGCATCCGACGCTTGGCTTCCCAGAAGCGATGCCAGATCGACGAATGCCGGTTGCACGCGTCGATCACGTTGCCGTAGACCGCGGTCGGGATGGCGTTGGGCGTGAGCGCCGCCGTGAGTGAATCCGCGTAGCCGCGCACGCGCGACTGAAACACGGTGGCTTTGACCTTCGCCGCCATGATCTCGGCGAAGGTGTTGCGCATGCCCAGAAAGCCGTCGGCGTAGCTGTTCCACGCGCTGCGCCGCAGCGCACGATCGGTGCTCGACTGCATCGAGCCGTAGTTGCCGCGCCCGAGCGGCAGCTTGCGCCCCTTCTCGTTCACCGCAGCCGAGAACTGCAGGTCCGCGTCGGCCAGGCTGCCGTGCGCGCGCTCCGGCGCGCCGAGCGCCTCGCGCCCGAGCGCCAGCACCTGCTCGACTTCGGCGCTGCGCACGTGCGGCCGCATGCGTTGAATATTGTCGAAGAAATGCGCGAAGCGCTGCAGCGCCGGCTCCGCCGCCATGAATTCCTGCAGCCGCTCTTCACCCAGCGCCAGCAGCTCGGGCTGCAGAAATGACACCGCCTCGCCGAAGCGCGCATACAGCCCGGCGCCGCGCCCGGCCGCCGCCAGCTTCTTCTGATCGGTCGTGTCGACGTCGCTGTGCAGGCTCGCCCACACGTACACATGCTGCGCGCGCGGCGCCACGTCTTCGTACAACTTCAGGAACTCCAGCAGCGTCTGCGCCGAGTCGCGCAGTTTGCCGGCATACGCACGCAGCCGCGGCAGGTCGGCATCGATCGCCGTGATCGCTTTTTCCCATTCCTTCTGCGTGCGAAATAGCGCCTCGAGATCCCAGGTGTGTTCCTTCGGTACGTCCGGTCTGCGGGGAAGTGCATGTGCCATGCGCGCGATGTTACCCCTACAATGCCGTAACTCATGCCCGCTGCGATTCCGCTCCTGCCGCTGCCCGACGACGTGCGCACGCTCACGCGTGTGCTGCGCAATCCGAGCGCATTTCTGCTCGACCTCAGCTGCATGGCCGGCGACATCGCGCGCCTGCGCGCCGGACCCATCGACCTGATCTGCGTCAACCGGCCCGATCTCGTGCATGCCGTCCTCGTGGAGGAAGCGCGCAGCTTCGAGAAGATGCCGGCCGTGCGCGCGCTGCGCGCGTTCACAGGCGAGGGTCTGCTGGTCTCCGACGGCGCGACGTGGGCGCGCCCTCGCCGGCGCGCCGCGCCCGCGTTTCACATGCAGCGCATCGCCGGCTATCAGCGCGTGATCGCCGACGTCGCCCGCGACGCGCTCGCGCAGTGGCGCGACGGCGACGTGCTCGACCTCGAGCGCACGTTCAAAGACCTGACGCTGCGCATCATCGCCCGCGCCCTGTGCAGCACCGAGCTCGACGACGTGCAGCCCGGCCTCGGCGCCGACATCGACACTGCGCTGGTCTACGTCAATCGACTGGCCGGCCTGAGCCTCTTCCCCTTCGGCGCCGCGTTGGTCCCCGGCGCGCGCGGCGGCCGCGCCGCCATCGCCCGCGCCGACGCCGCGTTCCATCGGCTCATCACCGCGCGCCGCACCGCGCGGTCCGCTCCGGACGACCTGCTGGCCATGCTGCTCGAAACCCGCGACGGCGACGGCGCGCTTCTCTCGGATGCCGAAGTTCGCGACGAGGCGATCACCATGTTCGTCGCCGGCCATGAAACCGTCGCCACCGTGCTCACGTGGCTGTTCTATCGCCTCGCGCACGAACCACGCGTCGCCGAAGCGCTGCACCGCGAGGCGCTCGACGCGCCGTTCGCCGTCGGCGATGCGCCGTCCATGCCACAGCTCGATGCGCTGCCGTACACGCTCGCCGTGTGCAAGGAGGCGCTGCGCCTCTACCCCGGCGGGTTCACCATCGGCCGCCGCGCACGCTCGGCCGTGACGATCGGTGAATTCTCGATCGACGCCGGCGCATGGGTGATGGCGTCGCCCTACAGCGCACAGCGCAACGCCGCCGTCTTCGAAGATCCGGAAGCCTTCCGACCCGAACGCTTCGCCGACGGCGCCGAACGCCACTGGCCGCGCGGCGCATTCCTGCCGTTCGGCCTCGGCGCCCGCGCCTGCATCGGCGCGCAGTTCGCGCTCATGGAAATGCACACCGTCGTCGCCGCCGTCGCCCGCGCCGTGCACTTCGAAAATCTCACCGTCGGCGCCGCCCGCGTCCGGCCGGAAATTTCTCTGCGGCCGGATCGCGTGATTCGGATGAAGGTGGGGAAGAGCAGATAGTAGATAGTAGATAGTAGATAGTAGATAGTAGATAGTAGATAGTAGATAGTAGATAGTAGATAGTTTGCAGATAAAACTATCACCATTTACTATCCACTATCCACTATCCACTATCCACTATCCACTATCCACTATCCACTATCCACTATCCACTATTACTATCTGCCACCACTTCCCCCACTCTGCGCGCCACCACCGCCACCTCTTCCTCCGTCAACAGCCACGGATTGAGATAGATGCCGTCGGGTGCGGCCGCCACCGCGATCGAGGGCTCGCCCGCCAGCAGGCGCGCGGCGACGATCTCGCCCGTCAGGCCGGTGGACGGATCGATGTGCAGCAGCAGGCGCGGCAGCGGCTGCGCTGCTTCGTTCGGGAACACGCGCTCGGCGCGCACGCCCGCCAGGCCGGCGAAAGCGGCGCTCCACTGCGCCACCACGCGCTCGTCGCGGTCGCGCTTGGCTTCGTGGTCGAGCCCGACGTAGCGCTTCACCGCCGCCAGCAGGCCGACCATGTTTTCCTTGCTGACCTTCATCGCCCGTGCGAAGCCCTGATTCGGGCTGCCGATCGCGCGCATCGACTCGACGATCCATTTCTTTCCGACGACGAGGCCGGTGCCCTGCGGGCCGTGCAGATCTTTGCCGCCCGAGAAGATCGCCGCCGTGGCGCCGAGCTCGGTGAAGCGGCGCAGGTTTTCGACGGGCGGCACCTGCGCCGCCGCGTCGACGAGCACCGGCACGCCGCGCGCGCTGCAGATTTCGATCACCTTCTCCAGCGCGAAATCGTCGCGGCCGGTCATGCCGCCCTGAAACCACATGAACGCCGCCGTGCGCTCGGTGATGGCGCGTTCGAGGTCGGACGGCTGCGGGCCGACGTCGACGATCTTCGCGCCGGTCATGCGCACGGAGTAGTCGTAGCCGTTGCGATGCGACGTGAAGACGAGCACTTCGTCCTTCATGCCAGCGGCGCGCATCGCCTCACGATCGGGAATCAGCAGCGCCTTCTCGCGGGCGCCGCCGATCATGCATGCCGCAGTCGTCAGTGCCAGCCCGGCCGCCGCGCCCGTCGCCACGTACGCCGCTTCGTTGCCGGTCAGCTCCGCCAGCTTTTCGCCGACCTTGATCTGCAGCTCGTCGAGCTGAATGAACGCGCGCGACGCTTCGTCCATGGCCGCGCGCACTTCGGGCGGCATCAGCGAGCCGCCCAGCTTGGTGAGGGTGGCCGTGGCGTTGATGACGGGGCGCATGCCCAGTTCGGAATAGATCGACATGGTTACTTCCACTCCGGCATCCGGAAATACGCCTCGGGCGCATCCGGCCATTCGGGGACGCTCAGGCCCGCCGCATCGAACACGATCTGCCCGGCGCGCACCGTCATCTGGCATTCGAGCTTGCGATCGCCCGTCAGCTTGGCTCGGCCGCAGTCGGTGAAGCCGAATTCGCCGGTGCGCACGTCGAACACCGCCACGTCGGCGCACGCGCCCGGCGTGAGGTGGCCGAGCTCCGGATGGCCGATTTCGTTGGCCGGCGTCACCGTCGAGCGGTAGATCACTTCCTGCAGCGGCATGCCCATGTTGAGCACCTTGCTCATCGTGGTCTGCATATCGAGCACCACGCCGTGAATATTGGAGATGTGCAGATCGGTGCTGATCGAATCCGGGCCGAAGCCGCCGCGCATGGCCGGCACGCCGTTGCGGAACCAGAAGCTGCCGGCGCCGTGCCCCAGGTCGAAGATCACGCCGCGCGCGCGCGCCTCGAACAGCGCCGGGTTGATCTTGCCGTCGGGCATCACGATCGGAAACTGCTGCGCGTAGACGTGCGTGTGAATGTCGCCCGGGCGCGCTTTTTTAAGGATCAGGTCTTCGTACGTGCGGCCGGGGCGCGGCCAGAAGTCGTACATCACGTGGCGCTTGCATAGCTCGGCGGCGCGAATCGCCGCATCCACCGCCGCCCACGGCGTGTGCACCTCGTCCCACGGATGATTCGTCCAGTAGTGCGCCGTCTTCACGCCGATGCAAATATCGGGAAACGCCTCGATCGTGGCCGCGCACAGCTCTTCGTCGAACGTCGCCGGGTCCTGCTCGAAGTCGCCGAGCATGCCCTTATCCACGATGTTGATATACGCGAAGATGCGCGTCTTCTGCCGATCGATGACGGTGTTCTTGAAATGCCGGAAGTGTCGGGCGCCGGCCGTGGCGGGGTCCACCAACGTCGTCACGCCCGAGCGACACCTGGGCGCCTCCGC
>JBIIIA010000142.1:0-7694 GCA_044235195.1 Thermoflexales bacterium | reverse complement strand
CCCCTCTTCGCCGAGATTTCGCGCGCATATCGCTACTTTCTCGACAAAAACGCAAGCGAAATCGAGGGGGAGAGGGGTCAGGGGGTGAGGCGTAGGCGACGGTGAAATTTCGCCCCAAACGGCGGATGCGCCCACGACATTCATACCCGATCCTCGTCTCGCTCCACAGTCGTGTCGATTCCCGCGAGTACGCCGCGCATTTCCTTCGGAGTGCGCACGGGGATCAGTTCGATGCGATCACCGTACACGATGGCCTGCAGACGCGTTCCCGCTTTGAGATGCAGAGTGCGCCGTATGGAACGTGGGATGACGACTTGGAATTTCGAGGACACAGATACGATTTCCATGTCGAAATTATCGAATGTCGTCGCGCACCGCGCCGGCCCAGCCGCCGGGCGGAACCGGGCGGCCGGTCAGCAGGCTGCAGCCGGCTCCGGCCGCGGCCAGCAGCAGGCCGACGTCGCTGCCGAAGCCGACGAAGCGGAAGCCCTGTTCGGCTCGCGCGCGCGCCTGCGCCGCGTCGGCCGAGAGGATGCCGGGGATCACGCCGCTGCGCGCGCACGCGGCGAGCATGCGGTCGATCGCGGCGACGAAATCCGGCGCATCGCTCCAGTAGGTGGGAGCGAGCCCGTACGAAATGTGCAGATCGTTGGGGCCGATGAAGGCGCAGTCGACGCCGGGCACGGCCAGGATGGCGTCGATGTTTTCGATCGCCTCACGCGTCTCGATCTGAATGGCCACCATCGTCTCGCGGTTGGCATTGCGCGTGTATTCCGAGCGCACAGCGGCGAAGCCGAGATGCGGCAGCATGCCGCCGTTGCCGCGCACGCCCTCGGGCGGATATTTGGCGAAGCGCACCACGTCGGCCGCCTGCTCGGGCGTGTTCACCAGCGGCACGAGCACGCCCTGCGCGCCGGAATCGAGCACGCGCTTGATCTGGTCGATCGTGCCGTTCGCCACGCGCGCAAAGGGCGTGCAGCGCCCCTGCGATGCGTCGGCGATGGCCGAGCACGAGAGCGCCAGCGTGTTGGTGTCGATGGGCGAATGCTCACCGTCGAGCAGGAGCCAGTCGACGGCGCCCTGCATGGCGAGCATTCGCGAGATGTGCGGGCTCTGGGTGGTGTTCCAGAGCCCGAAGGAGGACTGTCCGGCGCGCAGCTTCTGCAGCGTATGGTTGGGTCGCATGGTCGGAGTGTACGCGTTTCCGACGATGACGACGGCCGACGGCAGACGGCCGACCGCCGTCTGCCGTCGGTCCGTCCTCACTCCGTCCGCGGCACCAGCGGCATCCAGTACTGTTGTAGCCGGATCGCACCGACGGCATAGATGCCCATGTCGTCGATCGGCGCCGTGAAGCTGCCAGTGGCCGGGTCGTACACGCCGCCGGGCACCAGCACCCAGTTCCCCACCGCCGCGGCCCCGCCGCGGGCCGCGCCGCCCTCGACGTAGCGGAACAGCGCCATGCGCATCTCGTTACCCAGCGAAGCCGGATTCGCCTTGACCTCCATGTACAGCGTCTCCAGCACTTTCTCCGCCGGCAGATTGTTGTAGTACGCATACATGCGCACCACCGCAAAAATTCTGTCCAGCGGCGTCAGCTTCGGCGGCTTGACCGGGTCGTACCCCACGCCCATGAAGCCGACCGTGCCCTGCGGCGGCACGGTGAACGTCAGCACGCGCGCCGTGGTGGTGATCACGCCGCCGGTTTCGGCGGGTATCGTGTTCGTCTGTGCTGCCACATAGGTGAACACGTCGCTCGCCGTCACCGAACCGTACGGCGCCACCAGCTGCAGGTCGGCCTTCAAATCGGCGGCGCCCGGCGGCATGGTGAAGTTGATGCGCGCATTGCCCTGCTTTTCGAACGGCACATCCGTGCCCTCGACGCGCAGCGTCGTCACCCCGCCGAGGTTGGCGCCCAGCAGCGTCATCGAGATGCCGCCGGAGACCGGCCCGAAGCGCGGCATGAGATCGCTCACGGACGGCGGTGCAGACGTCGGCGTGAGCGTCGGCGTCGGTGTGCGCGTGGGCGTCGGTGTGCGCGTGGGCGTCGGTGTGCGCGTGGGCGTCGGCGTGCGCGTCTGCGTCGGCGTCGGCGTCACCGTGGGCGTGCGCGTCTGCGTCGGCGTGGCCGTGGGCGTGCGCGTCGCCGTGGGCGTCGGCGTGACGCCGGCCGCCAGGTTGCTCAGGCTGCTCATCAGGTTCGTCACTACGCTGCCGACGGTGACGGTGACCTGGTAGTCGCCAAGAATGTCGTTGGCCGTCAGCGTGATGCTGATCAGGCCGGCGGCGTCGCTGACCAGCGTCTCGGTGATCGGCTGAATGCCGGCGCCGGACGCCGGCCCTTCCACGGTCAGCGTCACGCCCGCGCCGGCGAATTCGCCGAGGTCGCCGCGAATCGCCACCACCAGCGGCGCCGCGAACGCCTGTCCGACATTCGCGCTCTGCACTTCGCCGCTGACCGCCGCGGCCTGCAGCGCGCCGGCTTCGTACGCCCCGATGTCGCACACGCCGACGCGCGCGAACCCGCGCTGGTCGGTGGCCGGGCACGCGGCATCGTCGCCGGCGTCGCGCGCCGGCGAGCTCGCCAGCACCGGAATGGTCGACGTGTCGCCGCCGTAGTCGCCGATCGGACCGAGTTTTACATCGGCCACGGTCGTCATGCCGCAGTCGGCCTCCGTGGCGATGCTGTTGGCGATGGTCGGCGTGGCGCCGTCGCTGGCACACAGATCGCTGGCCGATCCGCCGACGATGACGTTGGTGAATCGGTAGGTGCCCCCGGATCCGATTTTCAGCTCAGCGCCGACCGGGGCCGTGTTGGAGTAGATCGTCACGTTGGTGAACACGTACGTCTTCGATCCGGTCACCGCAAGCGCGCCGCCGGAGGTCGTAGCGGAGTTCCCGAAGAATGTGACGTTCGTCGCCGTCATCGGCACGTTGTCGTTGTAGATCGCGCCGCCTTTTACTGCCGAATTGTCGCGAAACGTGACGTTCTTCAGGCTCAACGCGGAAGCTGTGCCGGATTCGGAATAGATCGCGCCGCCATCTTCCGTGGCGCTGTTGCCGATGAACTCCGAGTCTTCCACGATCGTCTCGACTTCATAGGCGGCGTACAGCACGCCGCCCGATCCTCCGCTGGAAGAGTTGTCGACGAAGCGGCTGTTGCGAATCAACAGCGGCCGGCCGACCGAATAGGCTTCGATGGTGCCGCCCCAGCCACCGCCGGAATTCCCCTGCATCAGCACGTTGAACAGCGAGCCGCTTTCGTTGAACGAGATGCCGCTGCCCAAACCTCCGGAAGTGTTCGAAAGAAACTGCGTATCGGTGATATAGACGTAGCCATAGGAACCGAATCCGCCCGTAGAATTCGAACTACGATTGGCTTCGATGCGCACATTTTCGATGTGTGCGCCTTTTCCCACGGAAATTCCACCGTAGCTCCCGGCGATGTTCGAGACAACCGCGCTGCTGCGCAGGGTGAGCGGAATGTTCGCCTTGAAGCCGCCGCCCTCGGAGGCGGCGTTGCTAATGATCTGCGTGTTGCTGATGAACACGCTGGTTTCGGCGGTGGCGACGCGGAGCGCCGATTTGTTTTCCGGAGGCACGTCCGCCAGAAAGCCGCCGCCGCTGGAGGCAGAAGTATTCGAGAAGATCACGCTGTCGATCAGCGTGACGTCGTTGTAGGAGTAGAAACCACCGCCGCCGCCGCCCGCCGAGTTCGCCGCGATGGTCGAACTGATCATGGTGAGCGGGCCGCCGCTCAGAATGCCGCCGCCCTTGCCGTCGGCGCGGTTGTCCTCGACGACGACGTCGCGCAGCGTCAGCACCGCAGCGCTGGCAACTGCGCCGCCGTCGCCGTCCGTATAGCCGTTGCGCAGCGTCATGCCCGACATGGTGACGGCACCGTCCGTCGCCGCCAGCAAAAGATTCGTCGCATCACCGCCGTCGATGATGGTCAGATTCGCCCCCTTGCCGGTGATCGTGATCGGAACGAAAAATATGATCCCGCTGCTCAGCGTGATGGTCTGCTCCGTATCGAACGTGGCGTCGAAGGTGACCTCGTCGCCCGCTTCCGCACATGCGATGGCGGCGCGCAGCGACCCCGTGCCGGCATTGTCGGTGTTCGTCACGACGGTGGAACAGGTGGCGGCCGCGGCGGAGCGCGGCGCCGCCGCAGCAGCGAACGCGGCGGAAGCCAGCGCCAGCGCCGTGATCATCCTACCGATGAAGGCAAGTGAGGTGCGTCGATGTGTCGTAGGTGTGAAACGAGATTGGTCAAACATATCCTGTGCGTCGACTGTGAATCAGCGGGGGCGGAATACGCCCGTCGCCCGTTCGGAAATCGTGCACAGGACTGTATAGATCGACGTGTGTTGTGAGAAGAGTAAATCGTGGGTGAATCGGGAGAGGAATTCGTGGGTGAACGCGTCTTTACTGCACCAGCCACAGGTACGGCTGCTCGGTTAACCGCTTCACACGCTGCAGGAACTTCGCCGCCGGCGCGCCGTCGACCAGGCGATGGTCGAAGGTCAAACTCAGCGCCGCCATCTGCCGAATGGCCGTCTTCTCGGCGGCGGCGTCGATCACCACCAGCTGCGGCGCGATGCGACCGACGCCGAGGATGGCGCATTCGGGCAGATTCACGATCGGCGTGAACGCGTCGATGTCGAACATGCCGAGGTTGGTGATGGTGAACGTGCCGCCGCGCAGTTCGTTCGGCCCGCAGCGGCCGGCCCGCGCGCGCGCGACCAGCTGCGCCGTCTCGACCGCGATCTGCCCGAGCGTCTTCTCGTGCACGTCGCGCAGCACCGGCACCAGCAGGCCGCGCTCAGTGTCGACCGCCAGGCCGATGTTTACGCCGGACGAGGTCACGATCGCGTCCCCGTCGAGCCGCGCGTTCATGGCCGGATGCTCGCGCAGCGCCTGCGCGCAGATGCGCATGAGCAGATCGTTGATCGACGGGACCACCGCCGCGGCGTCGGCCTTCAACTGCGCGCGCAGCCGCACCAGCTCGCTGGCGTCGACCGTCGTCGTCAGCGTCACCGGCGCGGCCGTGCGCGCCACGTGCGCCATGCGATCGGCGATCACGCGCCGCGTCGCGGAAAGCGGCGTGCGCGTCTCGCCGGCCGCAGGCGTCGGCGTCGGCGTCGCAGCAGGCACGGGCGCGGGTGCCGCGCTGCGCGCTTCTTCCGCCGCGCGCTCGACGTCCTCGCGCGCGATGCGACGGCCGCCGAGCTTCTGCGCCAGCGCCGCCAGGTCGACGCCGAGTTCGGCCGCGCGCCGCTGCGCGAGCGGGCTGGCGTTCGGCGCAGCAGCCATCGGCTTCGCCGCAACCGCCGCGCGCACGTCCCGCTCGACGATGCGGCCGTCGCTGCCGCTGCCCGTCAGGCCGCTCCACTCCACGCCGAGTTCCGCCGCCACACGCTTCGCGCGCGGGCTGATGCGCAGCCGGCCGTCGGCAGACGGCCGACCGCCGACGGCCGGCTGCGGTCGGCTGTCGGCCGTCGGCTGTCTGTCTTCGGCTGTCGGCCGTCCGCCGTCGGCCGTCGGCAACGCCTCATCCGGCCCCACGATGTACGCCAGCACCGCGCCGACCGGGACGCGCGCACCCGGCTGCGCCGGCGAGTCGGGCGGGATGCGCAGTACGCCGCCGTCGAATGATTCAACTTCGTTGAGCGATTTGTCGCTCTCGACGGTGAACAGCACGTCGCCCGGCGCCACGACGTCGCCGTCGCGCTTGATCCATTCGACGAAGGTGCCCTCCTCCATCGTCCATCCGAGCCGGGGCAGCAAAATTTCGATCGCCATGTTGCCTCCGTCCTATGCGCGCACCACGTCGCGAATCGCCTGCGCGATGCGCTCCGCGGACGGCACCACCGCCGCCTCGAGCGTCGGGCTGTACGGCGTCGGTGTGTGCGCGCCGTTCAAGCGCGCCGGCGGCGCGTCGAGATCGTCGAAGCCGTGTTCGTTGACCTGCGCGATGATCTCCGCGCCCACGCCGAACGGCGCGAACGTTTCGTCGACGACGAGGATGCGCCCGGTCTTCTTCAGCGACGCCAGCACCGTCGCCGCATCGAGCGGCGCCACCGTGCGCAGGTCGATCACCTCGACCGAAATATTTTCGCCGGCCAGTTTCTCAGCGACCTCGAGCGTGCGCCGCAGCATCAGGCCGAGCGAGACGACGGTCACGTCCGTGCCGACGCGCGCGACGTTCGCCTGCCCGAACGGGATCGTGTAGTCGTCGGACTCGTCGGGCACAGGGCCCTTCAAATGCAGGATGTTCTTGTGCTCCAGGAAGAGCACCGGATCGTCGCTGCGCAGCGCCGTGCGAAAAAGTCCCTTGGCGTCGTACGGATTCGACGGCACGACGACGCGCAGGCCGGGCACGTGCGCGAACACCGAGTAATAGCTCGACGAATGATGCGTGGCCGCCGAACTACCGATGCCGATGCAGCCGCGCAGGATCACCGGCATCTTCAAGCGGCCGCTGCTCATGTACTGCATCTTCGCGATCTGGTTGAAGATTTCGCCGACCGAATCCAGGATGAAGTCGAGGAACATGAAGTCGACGATCGGGCGCGAGCCGGTCATCGCCGCGCCGCACGCCAGCCCGACGAAGCCGCGCTCGGCGATCGGCGTATCGCACAGCCGCAGCGGGCCGTACTTCTCGAAGAGCCCGAGCGTGGTGCCGAAGTTGCCGCCGCGCGGGCCGATGCCCTCGCCCAGCACGAAGATCGACGGGTCGACTGCCATGCGCTCGGCCAGCGCCTCGCGCGTCGCCGCGGTAAATGTAATGTCACGCATAGATGTGCTCCGTGGCCGTGGCCCCGTCCGGATACGGGCTGGCCTTGGCGAACGCCACGGCCTCTTCGACCGTGGACTTGACTTCTGCTTCGATCGCGTCCAAGTACGCCTGCGCCGTCAGTCCGTCGTGTACAGCGCGCGCAGCGAGCTGCTTGATCGGATCGCGCGCCTTCCATTTTTCGACATCCTCCGCCGTGCGATAGCCGCCGTCGCGCATGCCCTCGGCGTGCGCGCGCGTGCGATACGTCTTGCACTCGATCAGCGTCGGCCCGCCGCCGGCGCGCGCGCGCGCGGCCGCCTCGCCGGCCGCCTGCCACACCGCCACGGCGTCGTTGCCATCGACGATGATGCCCGGCATGCCGTAGCTCGCCGCCTTCGTGCCGATGTCGGCGTTGCGCGTGGCGTACGTGATGGCGATCTCGGTGGCGAACTGATTGTTCTCGCACACGAAGATCGCCGGCAGCTGATAGATCGCCGCCAGGTTCAGGCCTTCGTGGAACGCGCCGTTGTTCGACGCACCGTCGCCGAAAAACGCTACGCCGACGTGCGGCTTGCCCAGCAGCTTGAACGTGAAGCCGGCGCCGGCCGCCTGCAGGATGCACGGGCCGACGATGCCGCTGGTCCCCATCATGCCCACTTCCGGCGCGAACAGATGCATGCTGCCGCCGCGGCCGCGCGAGATGCCGGTCTCGCGGCCGAACAGCTCGGCGATCAGCGCGCGCGGGGTCACGCCCTTGGCCAGCGCGTGGCCGTGGCCGCGGTGGGTGCTGAAGATGGCGTCTTCGTGCGTCAAATGCGCGCACACGCCGGCAGCGATCGCTTCTTCACCGACGTACGTGTGACACGCACCGTGAATGAGGCCGGCCTGGTGCGAACGCGCCAGCGCCTCTTCG
>JBIIIA010000006.1:0-23917 GCA_044235195.1 Thermoflexales bacterium | reverse complement strand
CAGGACTGCGTCGGCCTGTGGCGACGCTGGGCGTTCGGCGGCGGCCAGCTGCATCTTTACGCTGCGCTGTGCACCGGCGCCGCGCTTTCTCTGCTGCCGCCGGGCGCGGGCGTGGCGCGCTGGATGGCGGACGACGAAGTGACGGTGACGACGGCGTCGCCGTCGATGCTGCGTGCGCTGCTCGACTCGCTCGATCGCGACGAAAAGCTGCCTGCGTCGCTGCGCACCATCGTGATCGGCAGCGAGCCGCTGCTCGTGTCCGACGTCGAGCGGCTGTGGCGCATCGTCCCGCCGGGCTGTGTGCTGCGCAACACATTCGGCGCGACCGAGGCGCTGTCCGCCACGGAATATTTTCTGGCGCCGGATGATCGATTCGAGGGCGATGTCGTGCCGGCCGGCTGGGGGACTGCCGACGGGGAAATGCTCGTGCTGCGCGCCGACGGCACGCGCTGCCAGGCCGGCGAAATCGGCGATGTGTTCGTTCGCCGCCGCTGCACGGCCGCCGGCTACTGGCAGCGGCCCGCCGAGACGCAGGAGCGATTCTTCGTCGAGCCCGACGGCAGTCGTCGCTACCGATTCGGAGACCGCGGACGACTGAGCGCCGACGGCTGCCTCGAGGTGCTCGGCCGCGACGACGACATCGTCAAGATCAATGGATTCCCTGCATCGATCGCGGCAGTCGAAGCGGCGCTGGGCCGGGATCCCGCCGTGTACGCGGCCGCGGTGTTCCCGTGGACGGACGGCGCCGGACAAACGCGGCTGGCGGCGCAGGTCGTCGTACGCGACGGCACGTCCGTCGAGCGAATTCGTCGTTCTCTGGCCGAGCGCCTGCCCTCGCATGCCGTGCCGGCTCGCATCGACGTGGTCGACGCGCTGCCGCTGACGGCGACGGGCAAGCTCGATCGCCGTGCGCTCGCCGTCGCTGCGGAGGAACGGCCGGCTCTCGTGCAGCGCATCGTCGCGCCACGCGACGATCTCGAACAGCGCATCGTCGCGATCTGGGAATCCGTGCTCCAGGTGAAGCCGATCGGCGTTCACGACGCGTTCTTCGACCTCGGCGGCGATTCGCTGCGCGCCGCGCAAATCGCCGAACGACTGCGCCGCCTGGCCGGTCGCGATCTGCCGGTGGGATTTTTGCAGCGTGCGTCGACTCCGGCGCGCACCGCGCGCATTCTGCGCGAGGAGAAGGACGGCGCTGCGGATCCGTTTCTGGTTCCGGTGCGAGCCGAGGGTGATCTGCCGCCGTTGATCATCTGTCCACCCGGCGGTGGAATCGACATTCGCTTTTTAAAGCTCGCATCATTTCTGAGCGAGCGGCAGCCGGTGTATCTGCTGCGTCCGGCTGGCCTCGACGGGCACAGCGTGCCGCACGACACGCTCGATGCGATGGTGGAGGCGTACGCCGATTCCCTGGCGATCGAATTCGGAGAGCGCCCGCTGCGTCTGCTGGGGGCATGTCGCGGGACGTTCGTGGCGATGGCGCTGGCCCGGCGCGCCGTCGATCGGGGCGCGCCGCCGGACGCGTTGATCGTGGTCGATCTGCCTTTGCCGGATCGCAGCATCACTCATCACGTCGTGAGCAGCGGGAATGCCGATCGAGCGGCGCGCATCGGCTTGCGCCGCTGGCTCGACCTGCGTACGGCGCGCCTGCGCGGCTATCTGAAGAACCGGTGGCTCAATGCGGAAATCGTCCGCAGGGTTACCGCCGCGAACGATCGTGCGTTCGAAGGCACGGCGCTCGTCGCATACGGCGGACGTGCGCTCGTCGTCGAGTCGATTCGCCCGGCTGCGGAGCGGCATCGCTTCACGGCCTGGCGCGATCTGCTGGTGGGCGAGTATGCACACGTGTGCATGCAGGGCAGCACCCACACTGAACTCATGTCCGGCCGTCATGCATCCGAGCTCGGGCGCGTGCTGCGTGAGTGGCTGGGGGAGTGATCGGCATCACGCTGCGGCGAGGCGGCGAGCGCAGCATCGACCAAGATGCGCTCGCCGCCCGTTGTGCGCGCGGCGTCAGTTGCTGAACTGGTTGAAGGTCGTCGGCGCGAAGATCCGGTTTCCGGTCATGTCGCACAGGATGCCGAGGCAGGCGATGACATTGCCTTGCTTCACGCGCCCGGACATGCCGCCCCACGAGATCGCGAGCTGGTAGCTGGCCGACGCGGTCGTCCCGCCGCCGTACGATCCGGAGAACGGCGACGTGCGCAGAATGTAGCTGCTGCTGGTCGGGCCGAGCGCGCGCGCCGTCACGGCAGCAGTGGCAATGCCGACGACGATGGCGGCGGCGCTGAGCAGGAGTTTGCGGTTGATGTGTCGCATGGGAGTGTCATTCCTCAGCGCGCCATCAGCACCACTTCGATGACGCCGGTTCCGCTGTCGAGCGCGCCGAGCGCCTTGCCGATCACCGTGCCGTAGGCCGGGTTCGCACCCGCCTTCATGGCGTGCCCGGGCGTGCCCGCCGAGACGAGCAGGTCGCCGCGGCTGATCGCGCCGTTCTCGGCGCTGACCTTCACCGGCACGATGCCGACCATGGCGACGGCCACGCGCGGCGCAGCGATCTTCTCCGAATCGCCGCCGAGGAAGGCCGGCTGCGTCGAGACCACGCCGATGACGCGTGCGCTGGCGGCTTCGGTCGAGCGCGCCACCGCGCGATCGCGCTGCTGGCTGACGACGAGCACGTCACCGGCTTCGGCCGTGCCGTCGATGGACATCAGCTCGGCGAAGTCGGCGGCCGGGCTGCTGTACGCGCCGTCGGCTTTGACAGTTCCGTCGGCGTTCACGATGAACTTCGGATCGTCGCACTCGCGCGTCTGAAGGTCGTCGTTGCGGCAGGCCTTGATGAATGGGGCGTCGACGGCCGCGGTGCTGTGCTGCACCAGCATCATCACCGGCGATCCATTCGCACCGCCCGAGCCATTCATCACCGTCAGCACGCCGTAGTTGTCGTCGTCGACGAAGTTGCCGGCGATCACCGCGCCCGGCGTGAGCGACAACGCATACGGCGCGCCGGTGACCGGCACCAGCGGCGTCAGCACTTCACTGTTCACGATCATCTGCGCATACAGCTTCTGCGCGAAGATGGCCGGATCCATTTCGTTGGTGACCAGCATCGCACCTTGACCGATGGATGCGTCGAACAGGCCATTGCTGACCTCGATCGACTGCGTTTGCGTATAGGCCGCGGTACCGGTGCCGTTCACGTTGGTGTAGAACTTCACCATCAGCGTGTACGAGCCGTTCAACGGCACGCCGGCGGAATCGGTCAGACGGCCCTGCATGCCGACGAGGTTCGGCGCACCGCACGCTGCGAGCAGCGCGGCGGAGGCCAGAAGAGCGAGTCGGCGTAGGATGCGAAAGGGGGAAGGCGAGCGAAACACGGTCGAGGAGCGTACCAAGTCATTGCTCATGACAAAACTATAACGAACTACGCAGCTTTCTGCAAATTCGGCAAGCTGTGAGCGAGACCCGGGGATTGCCTAGTTTCTGCGTGTGAACGGGGCGTAGATGTGCGCTACCGGAGTGAACGCGACGGTGGGCCACGGCCAGATGGGAGTAAGGATCGGCTTCGCCGTGGGAACCGGCGTGTTGGTGATGCGAATTTGGCTGGTGGTCGGCGAGGCTGTGACGGTGATCAGCCCCGCCTGTGTCGCCGTGGCGCGAAGTGCGTGGTCCGGCGGGCTGCTGCTGAGCAGCGCATTGCCGAGTGCGGGGTGCTGCACGATGAGGAGAGCGGTGATTAGTGCTGCAAAAGCGGGGATCCACGTAGCTTTCATGATGATTCGTGTCGCACGGGTGTGTCGGCGTTATCGCTTTGCCGCTCGATATCCTGCGGCGACGGCATCGGCGTCGCTGGCGAAGCACTGTTCCGGCTTGGTCTTGGTGTAGGCCTGCTGTCCGGGCTTGTGATAGATCATCGAGTTGCGATTGCCTTTGATCGGGTGCGACGCCGGGCAATTGTACGGGTCGATCGGCGCGGCGGCGCCGCTGCCCGAGGCTGCGGGCGGAGGAGGCTGCCGCGTGGCGCCGATGACCGGGGCGACGGCACCGCCGCCGGGCAGCGGCTGCGTGGCGCCGTTCACCACGCTGCATGCGCCCCACAGCCCGGCTTTGGCTGCCTGGGCCAGCGCCTGCGCTGCCTCGAGCCGCACGGCGTGCTTCGTGTCCGGCCTGTAGCGCTTGGCGAATCCGGCCCCGAGCTTCACCAGCTCTTCGTTGACCATGCGGCCGTCCGCGAGATAGACGTAGCGCAGCAGGCGCCCGTAGCGGTCGTAGTTCGTTCGATCGCGTTCGAGGGTGATCGTCTGGCCGAGCACCAGCGCGCGATTGGCTTCCGTGGCTTCCAGCGCATAGCATTGCACCGGCGTGTTCGGCTTCTTCGATTCGGGGGTGTCCACGCCGATGTAGCGAATGGTCAGCGGCACTCCGCCGACCGTGGCCTCGATGGTGTCGCCGTCGACGATGCGGGTGACGACGGCGCTTTCCGTCTGGCCGGCGGCCGGTCGCACTGCGACGACGTTGAGCGCAGCGATGAGCGCAACGATGGCGGAGGCGAGCATGGGCAGGGGAGGGAAATGTTTCGTCTTCATAGGGGAAAGACGGCGCGATTGTATCGTCCGAATATTAGCGTGCATAGTTTGGGCATCACTCGCCGGCCGTCGCCACGATTTCGTCGCCGTCGAGCGGCGCGCCGTCCGGCCGCGCTGCGCGCCAGCGGCGCCCGTCGCTGCGGCGATACACCCCGATGTGAACGCTGGCGGGCTGCGCTTCGGCGTCCAGCGCGAAGCGGCGCTGTTCACGCAGTCGCAGCCCGGCCGGGAGCTGCTCGAGCGGCAGGTAGCCGCTGATCAGGTCGGCGTCGGCTTGGCCGATCTTCTGCCCCTGCGCGTCGTAGAGGTGCACGAAGATGCCGACCGGTTCGGGCGGCGGACGATGTGCGCGCCACGTGACGTTCAGCTGCAGGCTGTCTGCGGTGCGGATGAGCGCGGCTTCGTCGACGTCGATGCGCGCGTCGTCGAGCGTGAGGGATGCGACGGTCGGCGAAGTTTCCGTGGCCGGTGCGATCTCGGCGAGCTGGTGCGCGTGTGGGCCGTCCTGGTCGAATTCCCAGCGGAAGATCAGGTTCGCGGCCAGCAGCTTCGGCCGCAGCGCGCCGTCGTCGACGGTCGGGCCGGCGGCGAAGTATTCGAAGCGCTTCCCCTGTCGCGCGCCGATGTCGTGCACGACGTGTTCGGCGTCGCGCGGCGCGCCGGTCAGCGCATTCACCAGGATCATCGGCGAGCCGTTGAAGTCGGTGTGGAACATGACGCCTTCGTTGCCGCGCAGGAAGGCCGGCCCCGGGTCGCGCGGGGCGCTGGCGGCGGGGAAGTTGATGAGCAGCACGCGCGCGTCGGCGGGGGAGCGGGCGACGGCATCGGCGATGCGGCGCATGCCGCGGGCGAACAGTTCGAATTCGTGCAGCCGATCGCCGAGGTACGCCTGGCTCCATGCGATGAACGCCAGCGGGGCGGCCAGCGCCAGCGCGCGGGGGAGCGGCCGACGCAGCCATTCCAGAATTTCGCCGACGACGATCGCCCAGAAAATGGCGATGCCCGGCGCGGTCGGGTAGAGGATGCGCACGGCGCCTTCGATGTACGAGTGATTCAGATAGAGGGCCGACGGCGCCAGCGTGACGAACCAGCATGCGAGGGCTGCCAGCCCGGGGCGCAGCGCGCCGCGGCGTCGCAGGAAGATCAGCATCGGCGCGACGGTGGCGGCGAACATGGCGAACAGCAGTGGCGTGATCTGTGCCGGCGCGAACACGTCCAGCAGCCGATAGCGCAGGGCGACGACGACGCCGGCGATGAACGCCTGCATGTTGAACGCCAGCGCGTGCGCGGCGTCGACCAGGCCGCTCGAGCGCTGTGCCGCCTGATCGGCGGCGTTCCAGACGGTGCGCACGGCGAGCAGATACACGCCGACGTAGGCGAGGGCGACGAGCGCGTAGCCGGCGCCGGAGAGCAGGTCGCGGCGGCGCAGCGGGCGCCGTTGCACGAACCGCTCGGCGGCCAGCGCCAGCGGGGCGAGCGCGCCGAAGACGAAGCCCTGCTCGTGGCTCCAGCAGGCGCACAGCAGACAGAGCAGGCCGACGAGCTGCGCGCGGCGGCCGGGCGTCATGGCGCAGTGCATGGCCGCCAGCCCGAACATGGTCATGAGCGGATGGCCGACGGCGCCGGCCCAGTGCACGGCCTGATGCGAGAACGGGAACGTGGCGGTGAGCGCGCCGGCCAGCGCGGCTGCGAGCGTGCGCGGCAGGGCGATGCCGCGCGTCCAGCGCAGCGCCAGCGCCATGGTCAGCGCGACGACGAGCGTGTGCACGGCCAGGCTCCACCAGTGGATGATCGACGGCACGAACGCGCCGAACAGGTCGCGCACCAGCAGCCAGAGCGCCGCGAGCAGCGGGCGGTAGTCGCGGTGGCCATAATTGGCGAACCCGAAGACGGAGAGTGCGCTCTGCGTTCCGATGAGGGGGATGTTGTAGCCGTCGTCGTGCACGAACGTCAGGCGCAGTACCGGGGCTGTGGCGGCGAAGGCGGCGAGCAGGATGAGGGAGAGGGCAACGCGTCGGCGAAGGGATGGTGACGCCACGCGCGTTACTTTAACATGAGCGGCAGCGCCGGGGCGGTTTATGCAACTTCGTAGCTGACATCCCCTAACATAGGTGGAATCCGACGTGCGCGGGATTGCCCCGATGAGCATGGCGATGGCGGTGGAAGCTCGGAGATTCGGAGAGTGAACTATGTCGACGAGTATGAAGGCAGTGGTCAAAATGATGGCTCGTATGCGGAAGGGTTCGACGCCCGAAATGATGGCGACGCTTTCCAAGCGGTGGCCGGAATTTGCCGATCTCCGAAATAAGGAACTATTACAACGCGTGATGCATCTGATCTGGCATTACCGTTCATCCGATGGTCGAAACGAGTTCGTGGAGAGGATGCGTTTTCAGTTAAAGCCGCAGGGATTTCGCGATGCGGTGAAGGCGCCGTGGCCGCGTGTCTGGCAGATGTTGAACGACTCCGGAATCGCGACCTGCGATTTCGAATATCCGGCAGGAATTCTGGCGATGTGGGAGGAAGCGTCGCCGGAATTGGCGGCAGCTGTCGATGGTTACCTGGCGAAGCAGGGAATCGCCGGCATGAGGGAGAGGCTGAATGCCGAGGATGTCGAGCATCGCTGGAGTGAGGCGACCATGCGCATGCACGCTGCTGCGTTGCAGGCGGAGTATTCGCACGAGCATATTGATGAGATCGAACTGATGCTGTGCATACGCAGCGTCTGTCGGCTGCAGCGTGACGACGAGACCGAGTACACGGTGCCGGCATCGATCGCTTCACTGACAGCTGCCGATGCCGATGTGCAGAAATCTGCCGAACCAGACGCTGGAGAAGCAGTCACCATGGTGGAGAGTGAGCGCAGTGAGGAGCGCGAGATCGATCGAGTGGATGCCGCTCCGGCTCTGGGGGCGCTGCGAGGTGGAACGATGAATTCGGCTGGAGAAGAGGACGCGATCGTCGTCGCTGATTCGTCATCGGATGCAGACGATTTGGACGAGCGCGTCGAGCAGGACGAGCGCGATTCCATGGAGACGGTGTTGTTGCCGTCGGAGGCGATGCGTCGTCATGAGTTCGTTCTGCAGCGGATGCGCGCTGCGATCAGCATGCTGTCGCAGGCGTTGGACGAAGAGCAGATTGCGCGCATGTCGGATCTCATGGCGCGGCTGCAGGAGCGGATGGCGGAAGTACGTGATGCGTCGGAGGCGCTCACCGGAGCGGTGGCGCAGGAATGCGCTGCGATCGCGACGCAGTTGGAGGAGATCGAGGCCGAGGAAGACCGTGATCGCATGACGAACATACTCGTCGGTGTGCGGCGCGGATTCGAGAGCGGCCGCGTTGCGAGACTGCGCGCCGCGGAGCAGCTCGAATCGCTGCGCGGCGAGCTGTCCTCGTATCGGCGGCAGCGTGCGGAATTGTTCGAGCGCATCGCACAAGCGGGCGTCGAACGTGCGGCGCTGCTGCAGGACGCGCGGGACTGGCGCGTCGAATTGGACTTCGACGAATTCGCCGTGCCGGCTGTACCGGTGCCGGGTGCGGCGCAGGCGCAGCTGCGGGATCGCCTGAGCGGACTGCGCGCCGGCAGCCAGCGGCTCGAGGCGCTGCTGCAGGAGCGCGTGGCCGCGGTGCTGCGCGAGCGGCGGACGTCGTGCCGCGCATTCGTCGCGCCGTTGGAAGCGGCGCGTGAACAGGGCGTGGCCGCCGCCGTTCCGCTGCTGCGACGGCTGCAGCGCAGCAGCGATTCGCCGGCGCATTCGATGCGTCGCGACGATGTGCGCGCGCTGCTGCGATTCATCGACGAAGCATGTGCGGATGCGGTGAAGCTCCTCGAGGAAATCGGCGTCGAGCGCGCGGCGCAGCGTGTATCCCTCGAACCGAACTGGGACTCGATCCGGGGACTGGTCGGCAGCCTGTGGCTGCGCAAGGACTATGCCCGTGCGTTCGTCGTGCAGACGGCGGCGCTGCGCGCAGGGTACGGGCCGACGGACGATCTGCGCGCAGCGAACCTGCTGCAGAGCTATCTGCGCGATGCCGCGGCCTTCCTGAAACAGGATTCGGCGCCGCTCGTGCGGCAGATGCTGCTCGACTCGTATTGGCAGAGCCTGACGCTGAAACTGTCCGCCGAGGACAACACCGTGTTCGCGATGCTGATCACTGCGCACGCGATCTCCGGCGATCCGCACTGCGGCGCCGCCGAAGTGTGGCAGCCCCTCGCCGGCGCCGAATCGCTGATGCGCGAGCGCACGCCGCGCTGGTTCACACTCGCCGATCGTATTTTGAATGGAGCGGAATGGACGCTGGCACAGCATGCCGTCGACTATCAGGATCGCCGCAGGGATTTGGAAAATGCCATGCGCGCCGAATTCGTGCGACGCCAGGATGGGCGCTACGCGCGCGTATCCGCCGACGGCATTTCCGTCATGCTGCAGATCGAGCAGCAGAAGCTGCTGCCGGAACTGGAGAAGCGCACCGAAGCGTTGATCGCCGCCGTGCCCGGCACGGATGCCTGGGCGCACTTGACCCAGGAATTGAGCGCGTCTGCCGAGTCGGTCTTCGACCGCTTTTTCGGCGGGCTGGATCAATCACGACATTCGCACATGCGGCGCAATCTGCTGCATCGATTGAACGGGATGCGCGATCTGTGGCGCGAGTACGCCGCCCTGCGCAGCGAGCAGCGCGTGCATGAAGATCAACGGCCGTTCGTGGTGAGTGAGCTGCACGCTGAAATCGAAGCTGTCGCCGATCTGCTGGGCGGCACGATGAAAAGCGTCGTGCACGATCTGCTCGATCGCGCTGCTGCGCGGACGCCGTTCGCCGAGGCGACGGCCGAACCGTTCGTGGAGAACGACTTCTTCGGCACGCGCATGAAGTCGCTGTTGTTGAGCTGCGCCGACGTCGTGCGCATGTTCCCGACGGCCGCCGAGTACGTATTCACCGCGCGGAGCGAATCGGCGGTGACGTGGGATCGGCTGATTGCGTGCGCGGCGCAGGATCTGCATCAGTCTCTGCCGAGCGCCGAAATGCTGCGGCGCTTCGCAGAGAGCGGATTTTTCTTCGGCGCCGAAGCCGTGGCGGCGGAATCGGACGCTGCCGCGATGCAGTCGCTGCTCGCCGAGCGCGCTGCGTTGGAAGTGCAGATCGATCAGATGATGAAGCGGCTGCGCGAGCCCGACGCCATGCTGCAGGAATGGCGGCGCACCGGCCGGCTGCGCGCGCTGGCGGCGCGTCTGCAGCAGGATCTCGTCGTGCAGGATGAGATCGAACGCCAGCAGGATGAAGAGAGGCGTCGAAAAGTCGAATCCCTTCTGAAGAAGTTGAAGAACGACGTGCGCGACCTCGAAGATCAGCTTTCCGAATTGAGCATGCAGGGAGAGATGTCGCAGCAGACCACCGATGAACTGACGCGCGGCCTCGACGAAGCGCGCAACGTCGTCTTGCGGCGCAACGAACGCGGCATCGAGACGGCGCTGCACATCGTCGAGGAGGTCATTCATTTCATCGTGTATGAAGGATCCGCACTGGAGAACGTCACACGCGCGATCGATCGGCACCGTGAAGAGATATCTCAGCCGGAGCGAGCGGAGGCCGAAGATCGCACGGCGCCGAAGATTCGTGTGCCGATCGAGTCGGCGGAATGGATCGACGAATTGCGCAAAGATGGATTGAGCGACAGCCAGATCGCCGTGCGAAAAGAGGTGTGGGAATGCTGGCAGCGAATGCGTGGCATGCAGAGTCGCCTCAACGACGGCGGCGTGGCGGGAGAAGAAGCGGAGATTCTGCAGACGTTCGCACGCAAGTACGCCGAGGTGACGCGCCTGATGTACGGGCGCACCAGTGAGACGCTGTTCTCGGCGAAGCCGCTGGCATTCTTCGAGACGCGATTTCAACAGCCGCGTGATGCCCTGCGTCGGTATCGCATGCGCTTCCTGTTCGTCACCGGCGCGGTGACCAAGCGCGATCTGCGCATCCTCGAGGATCACCTGCGCACATTGAACCTGCTCGAGGATGGCTGGCTGAACGTATTCGTGGCTCCGCGCGACGACGCGGCATTGGCGCTGTCGGCGTGGATCAACCGCACGCACATGCTGGCGACCAGCAGCGTGCTCGACGGGCGCACGCTGCAGACGATCCTGGCGTGCCGCCACAACCCTACCGCGGCCGGGCGCATGTGTCGCCTGCTGCTGCAGTCGGTCGATCCCGTCCACATCGGCGTATTTCGTTTTCAGAACGTGGTCGATTCGGAGACCGACATTTTCAAGGGGCGTGCGCACGAGATTCGGCGCATCGAGACCGGCCGCAGCAGCTTTTTTATTTACGGCGGACGTCGGATCGGCAAGACGTCGCTGCTGTTCGCGGCGGAAAAGCATCTGCAGAAGGGAGGCGCATCCACGGCGTATGTTTCGTTCGAGGGGCATTCCGATCCGCAGGGTTTGACCGTGTGCCGCGACGTGCTGCGCAAACTGGGCGTGCCGCATCGCTGCGATTCGCTGGATGACTTTCGTACGTTGTTCACAGAATATGCGCATCGCGTCGCCGCGGAAAAGCCGGACAAGCTCGAGCGCCGCGAAGTGGTGGTTTTTCTGGATGAAGTCGATCGGTACATCACCGGATGTCGGGAAGCCGGGCAGCGTTCGCATACGCTGATACACGTGCTGCGGTCGCTGCACCAGGAGCTGCACGGCAAGGCGCGCTTCGTGATGGCCGGCGCCATCGAATTGTGGCGGCAGTTGAACGGCCGCAGTGACATCCCGGGCGCAGAGACGCCGTGGGCCAACTTCGGCGAGCACATCGCGCTCGGCGCGCTGAACGCCGCCGATGCGCGCGCGATCGTGAACACCGGGTTCTGCGACGTGCTGGGCATCGGTGTGGCTGAGGGCGTCGATCGTCAGATCGTGGAGAACACGACCGGGCATCCGGCGTTCGTGCAGTTCTACTGCGACAAGCTGCATAAGCGCCTGCATCAGCGCAACGGTGATCTGTTGACCATGGAAGACGTCGTGCAGGCGTTCAAGGATCGCCGCTCCGACAGCTTCGTCACGTATGCGCGCGATACGTTGTCGCTGAACCTGGGGGATCTCACGCGACTGTCCGTCTATCTGCTGGCGATCGAGCGCTGCGATCGCTTCGGCCCGGCGGATCTGTCCCGGCTGGCGCCCGGGTATCAGGTGCCGGCCGAGATGCCGTGGCCGCAGTGCCTCGACGAACTGCAGATGACCGGCGTCATTCGCGCCGAAGGCGGCGTTTATCGATTCAGTGTGCCGACGTATCCGGAGCTGCTGCGCCAGATGGAGCAGTCGCTGCAGGACGACGTCGCACAGCTGATCGAGAAAATCGGCGCTGCGTACGACGCGGCGAATGGAGGAGGGCGCTGAATGGGACGTTCGGACTTCGCAGGGAAAGTCGTCGAGCAGATGATCGGTCGACGAGCGTCGCTGGTCGCCGTCGTGGATCGCATCGGTGCCGACCGAATGCCCATTGCGCCCGAGATGGTCAGATGGATGATGGCCAACCCGCGGGCCGGTCGCCTCGGACAGCGCCATCTATGCGTGCTCCCCGTCGAGGCGCTCGACTGGGATGTGTATACACGCCGGGTGGCGGAATGGCTGCAGCACGAGGAGATGGTCGAGCCGAGCTACTCGTCGGAAGGCGCTGCGCGTGCGTTCACGCCGCAGCATTTCTGGGAGATGGCGGCGGATGCGCTCGAGAATGGCGTGAGCGGCGAGATCGTGGTGATCATCGACGGCATGTCCGCGACGGCGCCGCTGATGAGCGCGCGCGCGTTGTACGAGGCGCTGGCGCGGCTGCGGGCGTTCGTGTCGGAATGGCGCCGCGACGAGATCGACGTGCATCACGTCGTGGTCGGAGCGTGGAGCACGCTGGATCTGCTGCGGCAGTTCGACATGGCGCACACCTCGTGGCCGTTCGACGCCGGACACACGATTTTGGATGCGCCGGCCTGGACGCCCGACGAGCTGCGGGCGACGCTGCAGAAGATGGGAGCGTCGGTCGTCGACGTCGATTTGTATGGGCGCTATCTGTATGAGTTGACCAGCGGGGATCCGTGGGCGGTGCAGGGCACGCTGGCGACGCTGCGGACGCGCGGCGAAGTGAGTTGTGATGCGCTGGCGGAGGCGGCGCAGGCATTCGCCCGAGCGCCGGCGTGTCAGCGTGAACTGCTGCGGCGCTACGAGGGTCTTTCCGCAGCAGCACGTGCGGTGCTGCATCGGGTGCTGCAGGGCGGCTATGCGCTGGGCGGGCGAACGCTGAGCCGGGAGCTCGAGGAGCTCGAACTGAGCGGGTGGCTGACGTTCGTGAAGACGTCCGACGATGAGCGCCGCATCGGCCGGCTGCGCAGCTGGGTGGTGGAGTACGGCCTGCGGCGCAGCGACGGTGCGCTGCGCGGCAATCTGCCGGCAGGGATCTACAAGAACGCCGACGAGCTGTTGCCGCCGGTGCGTTGCCTGAATCAGGATGCCTACGAGATCGTGTGTGAGATCGAAAACCATCTGCGCAACCTGGTGCTTCTGCGGCGTCATGTGCTGGATGCAGCGCAGGGTGCGGTGAAATCGTATCCACTCGTCGGCCAGCGCACTTCGACGCTGATGGCCGGCAGCCAGAACTACGCCGACGAGCACCAGCGCATGCAGGCCAGCCGGCGGCATTTTCTCGATGACAAAGGGCTGGTGGTGACGCACGCGCCGCTGATTTCATTTTCGACGACGCAGCCGCTGCTCGATCTGATCGGACAGATGGCGGTCACCGATCAGGACGACGTGTTGATTCACTTGCGCAAAATCATCGACCAGGGCGCGCTCGATCGCTTCAAGGAGCTGCGCGACGCCGTGGCGCACAACCAGCTGGTGTCGGAAAGAGCGCTGCATTTCCTGCGTGATCTGCGCGCGCGGCTGCTGAACGCCCTGGCGGTGTGATGTGCAATTGCACAATTGCATTTTGGTTGTGCTACGAAATTTCGATGGTCGACAACGGGTAAATTTACGAAACTACGTAGTGTAAATTTGCTTTACTCATCGCACGGAGGAAATGCGATGAGCGTATCGGAATCGACTACGGAAGCGTTGACTGCGCGCGTGGAAAGCGCGGTGCACGGCAAGGGGGGCGGTCGGCCGGCTGCGTTGACCAGCGTATTGCACGAGATCGGGCAGCCCGCGGCGCTGACTCCGCTGCTGACGCAGATCCACGACGACGTGTCACTGGCGGCGTCGGTGGCGCAGCGGTCTTTTCAGCATCAGAACGGCTTCGTCAAGCTGCGTCTGAGCACGTCGTCGGACTATGTGCTGCGCCTGCATGTGTGGACGGGCGATTCATTGCTGCAGCCCGAGGAGAACGTGCACGACCATCGCTGGTCGTTCGCATCACACATGGTGTGCGGCCATTTTCGTGTGAAGACGTACGCCATGGATGACGAAGGCGAGACGGCGCTGCACTGCTATCGCTATCGGCGGCACCCGGTCGAAGATCGGTTCTGGTTCGAGGATGCCGGCGTGCGGCGCTTTGCGCTCACCGGCGATCAGATCATGCTGGCCGGCAGCACGTATTTCATGGAGGCGCGCGTCTTTCACCAGCTGTTTTTTCCGATCGGGGTGACCACGGCGACGCTGGTGGTGACGCTGCCGCGTTCGCGCGACTGGTGCTACTCCTGCTCTGAGCGGCCGCGCCGTCCGGAGATGGAGCATGACATGCCGCATCTGGCGGTCGACGAAGTGCGGCGCTGCGCGGCGGCAGTGCTGCAGGCATGTGGGAGGTAGTGAATGTATATCTGTTTCGAAGGAGTGAAGGGATCGGGCAAGAGCACCATTCTGGCGGCGGTGCTGCAGCGATTGACGGAGAGCGGCGTGCGGTTCGGCACGGTGAATCCGACGCGGCCGTCGCCGCCCGACTTGCTGTGGGAGCGGGCAGCGACGGAGCGTCCGCACCTGTGCAAAAAAGACGGCTTTAATCGGCGGCTGTATGCGGCGCGCTACAACTATGCGATGGGCACCGCCGACTGGTCGCAGCCGCTGATGCTGGGCGATCGCAGCCTGGCCACGGCGTATGCCACGCGCTGGATGCGCTGGGGCGACCCACGCCTGTGCATCGCGCAGGTCGACCGCACGCACGTGCCTGCGCCGCGGCCGGACCACGTGATTTACCTGCATGCCGGCCTGCCCGTGCTGCGTGAGCGGCTGGATCGTCGCCCCGACCGTAGTTACGGCAAGCACGACGAGGCGCTCGAACGGTTGATCGAGGCGCGGCAGGCGTACGACGACATGCGCCTTGGCCGCGTCGACGTGCCGCGCCTGCGTGGTGTGCAGTGGCACGTCGTCGAGACCGAACAGCCGATGGAGCGCACGGTGGAGATGTGCACGCAGATCATTACCGGCTCGCTGGTGACTGCGGAAGCGCTGCTCTCGAGTGGATAAACCGCGACTCAGCCCCGAATATTCGGATGAGCGCTAAGCGAGAAATTTCGGATCGAACAGAAGATCGAGTAATCGAGCAAAGGAACGAGAGACAACATGACGAATGGGGAATATATGACGGCGGATGGGCTGGTGAAGCTCAAGGAACAGCTGGCGGGTCTGGAGCGACAGCTGGCGGAGCTGCGGCACCACAAGGGCGCCGAAGCGATTCACGCGGGCGACATGTGGCACGACAACCCGACTTTTCGCGAGGTGGAGTCGCAGGAGCGCGCGTTGATGCGTTCGATGATCGACGTGAAGAAGCGCATCGAGAGTGCGCAGATCATCGAGCTGCCCCGCGCGGTGACGGCGGTTGCCGTCGGCTGCGAAGTAGAAGTGAAATTCTCGGACGGGGCGATCGAGCGCTACAAGATTCTGGGCCATGCCGACTCGAACCCGGCGGCCGGCGTGCTGTCGTACAAGAGCCCGCTCGGTGCGGCGCTGCTGGGCAAAGGCGTCGGCGCGGCGGCGACGTACACCGTGGGCGGCCAGAGCGAGCGCGTGCGCATCCTGTCGATCGCGGCGCTGGGCGGCGCGGCGGAGTAGACGTTTTCGGCGACAATGCATCCGATGGCAAAACTTCTTGAAAGCAGCAAATACGTCGTTCTCGTCGCCGTGGTCGCTCTGATGGCCGCGGCGATCGCCACCTTCGGCTGGGGGGCGTGGAAGACGATCTCGTTCGTTGCGGCGTTGTTCACCTCCGACGGCGAGGCGCAGGCCATCCTTACGCTGTTGGACATGATGGACACCTTTCTGATCGGCACAGTGCTGTTCATCTTCTCGCTCGGCTTGTACGAGCTGTTCATCGGCAAGCTGCAGACGCCGGAGTGGCTGGAGATCGACGACCTGAGCAAGCTCAAGGCCAAGCTCTCCGACGTGATCGTGCTGTTCATGGCGATCAAATTTCTCGACAAGCTGCTGCAGGCCAAGGACTACCAGGACGTGTTCTGGTATGCGCTGTCGGTGGCCGTGGTCTCGGCGGTGCTGATCGCATTCAACCGATTTCGGGCGTGACGGCGTGGGTTCGCCCCGGCTTGGTCGTGTGCGGTCTATTCCAGCAGCTTCAGCCCGTGCACGACGAAGCCGGAGAAGTCGGCCTGGTTGTCGGTGGCGAGCGACGCGCCCAGAACGATTGCTGCGCTGGCGATCAGCACATCGACCCTCAGACGGCGTGGTCGTCCCATCATATTGAATAGACGAGCCGCTTCCACAGCCTGCGTTCGATCGAAAGCGACGACATCATGCAGGAATGCACGCATCGTCTCGACTTGAACTGGGGAAACCGGCCCACACAGGAATTCGTACCAGACGACGGCAGGTGCCACAAGCGTCTCCCCTCTGCGCGCCCATTCGATCAGCCGACCCGCTTCGACGCTGCCCGACACCAGGCCGCGGATGAGGTAATTGGTGTCGAGACAGATCATCGGCGCCTCCAGGTTCTGCGATCTTTGCGAATCTGGTCCAGGTATGCATCAGCCGATTTTCGGTCGAGCCCTTCCCCATGAGTCTGCAACGCCTGTAGCATCGCCACCGGATCCGGTCGTTGTTCGGCCGCCGCGCGCTCCGCTTGTGCGATGGCACGCCGCACCACTTCTGCCTGCGAGACGTGCCACAACGCTGCCAGCTTCTTCAGCCGCACGGCCGTTTCGGCATCCAACGCGAACGTGGTTCTATGAGAAGTGAGCGTCATGCGGATGAGCATACCATCATACATACCATCACTTTCGGCAAGATGCACCGCATATATACTCTCCGCCGCATGAGCTCGACTACGTTCGTCCAACGAATGCGCGGCATGGGGCTGTTGATCGAAGCCACGCTGTTGCTCGGAGCGGCGCGCGCGGCGGTGCTGTTATTTCCGTATCGACGCATCATGGCGGCGCTCGGGCAGCGCCTTGGGGAGACGGCCGTGCCAAATGATGCGAAGCGCGCGGCGATCGGCAAAGTGGCGTGGGGCATCCGTGTGGTCAGTTCGCGCACGCCGTGGAAGAGCAACTGCCTGGCGCAGGCGCTGGCGGGGCAGGTGATGCTGGCGCGCCGCGGCGTCGGCAGCACGCTGCATCTGGGCGTGGCGCGCGAACAGGCCGGCGGCCTCGAGGCGCACGCGTGGCTGACGGTGGCCAATGTGATGGTGACGGGCGGCGCCGGCCACCAGCGTTTTACGGAAGTGGCGCGCTTTGCGCGTTGACCGAGCAAGTCATCAAGGCATCAATGTACGGATATATTGCTCACGGCATCGCTATTGCGAGTGAGCTTTCCTGTCCTGAATTGATTCCGGCGCTGGCCGCGGCACATGCGCCCGACGTGACGATCTCCATCGGCGTCGGTTCAGCGCCGGCCGACAATTTCATCGGCGCCGGTGAATGTCGTTTGTTCGTGCCCGACGTCGCTGGGTATCTGGTGCGCGACGGCGCGTCGATCACCGTGTGGCCGGCGCCCAACGCCGACGACGCCGCGGTGCGTCTGTATCTGCTGGGCTCGGTCTTCGGGGCGCTCCTGCATCAACGCGGACAAGTGATTCTGCATGGCAGCGCCGTCGAGACTGCGCACGGCGCGATGATCTTCGTCGGCCGCTCCGGCATCGGCAAGTCGACGACGGCGGCGGCGTTCTCGCGGCGCGGACATCGCGTGCTGGCCGACGACGTGTGCACGCTGACGAGCGTCGACGCCGTCACGCACGTGCCGCCCGGCCTGGCGCACGTCAAGCTCTGGGAGGATGCGACGCAGCGACTGTCTCTGCAGGATGCGCCGGCTCGCCGCATTCGGCCGGACATGAACAAATTCGGCCTGCTGCTGAACGAACGACACGATCTGCACACGGTCCCTCTGCACACGGTTCACATCCTGACGGCGGCCGATGTCGAACAGCCGGCGCTGCGTCCGCTCAACTCCGTCGAAAAGGCGCGCGCGCTGATGCACAACATCTATCGTCCGGCGTACGTGGAGCGCATGGGGTGCTCGGCGGAGGTGTTCACGAAAATCGCCGGACTGACGCGCCGTGTGCGCGTCGTGCGCGTGGCACGGCCGAACGATCGCTACGCGCTGGATGAGCTGCTGGATCATCTCGAAGCGCACTGGAGTGCGGCATGAGCGCACATCGCTGTGTCGCGTACGGGCTGCGCTGGGCATCGGACATCCCGCTGCCGGATTTTCGCCCGGATGACGCTGAGGCGCCGGCCGATGTCGAGGTGCGCCTGGGTGAGGCGCCCGCGCACCTCGACGGCGCGGTCGACTGCGGCGTGCTGTGCAGTGCACGGCCCGGTGAGCATCTGCTCGACGTGCCGGGCGTGGCGCGCTACTGGACGCAGGACGGCCGACGCATCACCGTGCAGCCGGCGCCCGGCGCCGCCGACGACGCCGTGAGCGCGGTATTGAGCGCCGTCCCGATCGCTGCGCTGCTGCATCAGCGTGGTGCGCTGGTGCTGCACGCCAGCGCTGTCGAGGTGGACGGCGGCGCGGTGGCGATCGCCGGCAGCTCGGCCGTCGGCAAATCGGCGCTGGCGGCGGTTTTGATGCGTCGTGATCACAAAGTAATTACGGACGATCTATGCGTGATCACGTTCGGGCCGGCCGGTGCGCTGGTGCATCCGGGGCCGCGGGTCCTGCACGTCTGGCGCGACGTGTGCAAGCATCTTTCGCTGCCGCGTGCGGAGATGCGCCCTGTGCGCGCGGCGCTGGAGAAATATGCGCTCGAGCTCGGCGAATGCGGGATTGATCGTGCGCTGCCGCTGCGCGCGGTGTACGTCATTCACACGAGCAAACTCGAACCCTGGCGGATCGCGGCGCCGGAGAAACTGAGGGTCACTGAAATTCTGTCGAATCAGAGCGTGGGCCTCGAATCGGTGCGCGCCATGGGCGGGGCGGCGGCTCATCTGATGACCGCGGCGCAGATCGCGCGGCGCGTGCCGGTGCGCATCGTGACGCGCCCGGCGCAGGGCGATTCCTTCCAGGAAGCGGCGGACCACCTGCAAAAAGATTGGAGCGCATTGTCATGAGTGGCATCGTTTGGCTGGCTTCTTTCCCGAAGAGCGGCAACACGTGGACGCGCATTTTCCTGACGAACTATCAGCGCAACTCGGAGGTCCCGGCCGACATCAACGACCTCGAACCGACGCCGATTTCGGCGGCGCGCGTGAAGATCGAGGATGCACTCGGGATCGACCTCGCCGATCTGACTGCGGACGAAATCGACGTCCTGCGCCCGGCGGCGTATCGGCGCATGGCGGCGGCCGCCGTCGAGACGCAGTTCATGAAGGTGCACGACGGCTATTACGCGAATATGCGCGGCGAACCGCTGCTGTCCGGCGCGCGCGCCGTCGTCTACATCGTGCGCAATCCGCTCGACGTTTGCGTGTCGTGGGCGAAGCATTCCGGCATTACGCTGGAAAGTTCGGTGGAATTTCTCTGCAGCCCGGCGGCGAACGTGGGCTCGTCCGATCGTGCGATCGCGGAACAGCTGCGGCAGCACGTCGGCGGCTGGACTGGGCACGTGCGCAGTTGGACGGAGCAGCGCGACATGCCTGTGCATGTGATGCGCTACGAAGACATGCTGCGCGATCCGCACGCTGCGTTCGGCGATATGCTTCGTTTCGTCGGCGTGGACGTCGAGACCGAACGTCTGAACCGCGCGGTGCGGCATTCGTCGTTCGACGAACTGAAGAAGCAGGAAAAAGAAAAAGGATTTCGCGAAGCGATGAAGCAGGGCGAGAGCGGATTTTTCGGCAGCGGCCGCAGCGGCGGCTGGCGTACGAAGCTGAGCGCCGAACACGCCGAGGCGCTGGTGCGCGCGCACGCCGACACGATGCGTGCGTTCGGGTACGAGTCGGACTGCTCAGGATTTGAGCACTTTCAGTGAGCGAGTCAACGGAGAAAACAATGAGCGAATTCGCGATCGAACTGGACACCCCGATACGACGCAACGCTGAAATCGTCGCCGCCGACATGGGCGATGAAGTCGTGATGGTGAGCCTGAAGCGCAACAACTATTACGGCCTGGATGAAATCGGCGGGCGCGTCTGGGCGCTGCTCGAGCAGCCGTCGACGATGCGCGCAGTGTGTGAACAACTGCGGCGCGAGTACGACGTGGACGAAGAGACGTGCGCGCGCGACGTCGGTGCATTGCTGGCGCACATGGCGCGCGAAGGGCTGCTGGCGCAGGTCGCGGTATGAGCGGAATTTTCGGCGTCGTGTCCTGCGACGGCGGCGTGGTCGCAGGCGATGCGCTCGACCCGATGATGCCCGCTATGAGCGCCTGGGCGACCGACGGGCGGCGCACTGCGACGGCCGCGGGCGCGGCGTTCGGACATGCGGCGCTGCACGTCGTGCCGCACGCCGAATCCGAGCGGCAGCCGTTCACGCATCCGCAGTGGCCGGATCTGATGATCACCGCCGACGCCTGGCTCGACGATCGCGAGGCGCTGTGGGAGGCGCTGGGCATCGAGCACGAGCAGCGTGGCGCGATGGGCGACGCCGAGCTTATCCTGCGCGCGTACGAGCGCTGGGGTGCGGCGTGCGTCGGGCGCCTGTACGGCGACTTCGCCTTCGCCATCTGGGACGCCTCACGGCGGGAGTTGTTCTGCGCGACCGACTTTCTCGCCAAGCGACCGCTGCTGTATGCGATCGATGCGCACACGGTGCGTTTCGCTTCGGACATCAATGCGCTGCTGGCGGCGCTGCCTGCTGCGCCGCGCATGAACGAGGTGTACATCGCCGCCGGTCTGCAGTTCGACGTCGCGTGGGCGAGCTTGCGTCACACGTATTTCGAAGGAGTGATGAGCCTGCCGCCCGGGCACATGCTCACGGTGAACGCGCGGGGTGCACGGCTCGAACGCTGGTGGTCGCCGCAGAGCGTGGCGGCGCAGCCGGCGGCGTCGGACGTCGAATATGTCGAACGCGGGCGCAGCCTGGTGCAGCGAGCGGTGCAGGACTGCATGCGCACCGAACGGCGCGTGGGCGCGCACCTGAGCGGCGGGCTGGATTCGTCGTCGGTGGCGATGCTGGCCGGGTGGACGGCGCGTGAGCGTGGCGATCGATTGCCGACGTACACGTGGCTGCCGCCGCCGCCCGCCGACGGCGCGCTGCCGGTGGATCACGATCGCATTCTGCAGGTGTGTGCGCTCGCCGGCGCCACGGTGCGCTACGTGGACCCCGAGTCGATCGACGTCGATGAGTGGAAGCGGCGTGATCCGGCGCGCCTTCCGACGACGATGCTGCGCCATGAGCCGATCGTGCAGCAGCAGGCGCAGCAGGACGGCGTGCGCGTGATGTTGTCCGGCTGGGGCGGCGACGAAATTATTTCCTTCAACGGGCGTGGTTACATCATGGGCCTCGTGGCGCGCGGCCGCTTCGGCCAGGTGCATCGCGATCTGTCGACGCTGGCGCGCGCGCGCGGCGAGGGCGTCATCGGCCGACTGCTCGTGTATCAGAAGATGCTGCGCACGCGCGTGCTGACGCCGTCGTGGCAGGCATTCGTAGCGCCGCGTTTCGCCGTGGCATCGGCTCCGCCCGACGTCGGGGCGCGGCCGGAGTTTCTGCGGCGGTATGCCGATGCGGTCGGGGCGCTGCGCGGCGTGCAGCTGGCCGGCGCGGAAATCGGCGTGCGCCGTTCACAATCCGCGCTGATCGAGCACGGCCACCTGACGCAGCGCATCGCGAGCTGGGCGACGGCGGGGGCGGCGCACGGAATGTTCTATCGCTATCCGCTGCTGGATCGCCGCGTGGTCGAGTTTTGTCTCGGGCTGCCGGAGCATCTGCATTTCGGAGACGGCGGCACGCGTCCCTTTTACAGCCGTGTGGCCGAGCCGTTTCTGCCGC
Source organism: Thermoflexales bacterium (assembly GCA_044235195.1). Lineage (GTDB taxonomy): Bacteria > Chloroflexota > Anaerolineae > J036 > Brachytrichaceae > CANJQH01. The sequence continues at coordinate 2,058 of JBIIIA010000006.1, read as the reverse complement.
CGGGATTCCGCGCAATGGCGCCGAAGTTCGAGCCATCGCTGGCGTCGCGCAAACGGACGAAGCGAGAAAAGATCGACGCCTTCGAAAATTCGGCCCGCGACATTGCTGCGATAAATTCTCATCCGGCAGTGCGCTACGTCGACCCGGAGCGGCTGATTCAGGCGATCCGGCGCAACGCTGTCGCCAGGCGCACGGCGGTCAACTCGCGCACACTCGGGTTTGCGAATTCGCTGTTCCAAATCGACATGCCCGGCTGACGAGCGCACGTCACAGGCGCACGCGCACCGCGCTGCGCCCGTGGAAGCCGAAGGCGTTGCGGTACTCGGCTTCTGCGGCGAGGGCGAGGCCGGGCGCGCGCTGTGCCAGGCGCTCGAGCGCCACCTGCAGCTCCAGGCGCGCCAGCGGTGCGCCGACGCAGAAGTGCACGCCGCCGCCGAAGCTGACGTGCGGGTTGGCCTCGACCGGCCGCGTGATGTCGAACGCCTGCGGATTCGCGAAGCGCTGCGGATCGCGGTTGGCGGCGCCGAGCAGCACGGCGATGGTGTCGCCGAAGCGGAAGCGGCGGCCCTTGTATTCCAGGCCATCCTCCAGCACCCAGCGGTGGAAGTAGTGCAACGGCGGGTCCCAGCGCAGCATCTCCTCGACGGCGCTGTGCACCAGCCCGGGCGCGGCCTGCGCCTGCACCAGCTTCGCCCATTGCTCGGGATGCGTCAGCAGCGCGGTGACGCCGTTGCCGACGACGTTGACCGTAGCCTCGTGTCCGGCGTTCAGCAGCAGGATGCACGACGCGATCAGCTCGTCTTCGGTGAGCTTGTCGCCGGCCTCCTCGGCGTCGATGAGGATCGTGATCAGGTCGTCGGCCGGCGTGCGCCGGCGCTCGGCCACGAGCGTGCGCAGGTAGGCCACGAACTCCTGCGTCGACTCCACCGCCTCGAGCTCCTGTTCGCGCGTGCGGCCGAGCATGTACATCTGCACCATCTTGTGCGACCAGCGCAGCAGGAAGTCCTTCATCTCGACCGGCACGCCGAGCAGCTGCGCGATGGCGATGACCGGGATCGGCGTGGCGTACGCTTCGAGCAGATCGACCTCGCCGTGCGCCAGCATGTCGTCGATCAGGCGATCGCACAGCGCCGCCAGCTTCGGCCGCAGCGACTCGATCTGGCGCGCCATGAACGACTTCTGCACGAGGTTGCGCAGCCGCACGTGGTTCGGCCCTTCCAGCTGCAGCATCTGCAGATCGTCGACGTCGTAGAACGGCCGGAGCTCGGCGCGGATGGGCGGCCAGCCGAGCTCCTCGCGCGACTTCAAGTGTGTGATCTGCCGCCCGAAGCGCCGGTCACGCAGCAGCGCCGAGACGTCGTCGTGATTGACGTAGGCCCAGACATCGAAGTCCGCCCAGTAGGCGACGGGCGTGCGTTCGCGAATGCGCTCGTAGAACGGATACGGATCGTTGTAGAACGCCGGATCGCGCGGATCGAGTTGCAGGTGCGTGCCGTCGAGTTCGAATTGCATGGGCCGATACCATGTAGAGAGCGAGTGCGTACGCTCTCTACTCTGACTCTCTACTCGCCTACTGGATTTCCACTTCGTGGCCGGTCTTCGACGAGCGGTAGATGCCCTCGATGATCTTGAGGCCGACGATGCCGTGTTCAGCGGGCGAATCGGGCGTCTTGCTGTTCTTGACGCAGTCCACGAAATGGTGCACGGCGATGCGGTGGCCGTTCGTGGTGTTCGGCAGCTTGGGCACGATGGCACTGGGCTGATCGGAGACGTACTTGTAGACGGCGACGGTTTCGCCGTTGGGTTCGGCCGTGTAGAAATTCGCGCCGGCCTCGCTGCCGAACAGGCGGACGAAGAAGCCGTCGGCCTTCGGTTCGCGGTGGCTGGCCCAGGCGCTTTCGAACTGCAGCACGCTGCCGCCGGCGAAGCGCACGAAGCCCATGCCGGAATCCTCGACGTCGAAGGTGGGCAGCGTCGCGCCGCGCGGCTGCGTCTTCTGGCCGCGCACGCCGAATTCGGAGAACATCGAGCCGCTGACGCTGACGGGCTTGGGATATC
>JBIIIA010000141.1:0-7703 GCA_044235195.1 Thermoflexales bacterium | reverse complement strand
GTTCCGATCCGGTGTTTATTCAAGTGATTGCGCTCGTGCCGCCGACGGCGACGCCCGCGCCGGAGCCGACGGCTGCCCCGCCGACGGCGACGCCTGCGGCAGCGGCCGAGGTCGCGCCAGCCGCGCCAGCCGCGCCCGCCGCGCCGGCTGCCGCGCCGACTGCGGTCGGCAATCGCATCACCAACGTCGAAAACGACAAGGTCAACCTGCGCAGCGGCCCGGGCACGACGTACGAGATCGTCGGCAAAATCCTGAAGGATGAAGGTGCGACGGCCAAGGGCAAGAACACCGATGGGACGTGGTGGCAGATCGAATTCGCCGGCGCTCCCGGCGGCGTCGCGTGGGTCTTCGGCGAACTCGTGCAATTCGCCGGCGATGCTGCAGCGCTTCCTGTGGTCAAGATCGCTCCCCCCGACGCCGCGCCGCAGCCGACGACCGTCCCCACGGCCACGCCGGTGCCTGCACCGACGACGGCTCCGGCGGCGCTGCTGCCCTACAGCCAGGCCGACAGCTTCGCGCCGCGCAACGATATCGGCGATGTGCCGCTCGGCCACAACGGCGAAGGCAACTCCTCGAAGTGGACGTGGACGATCAACGGCGCGCAGCGCGCGGAGCTCGAAATTTCTGCGCCGTCCGGCGTGCCCGACGTATATGACTGCCCGCAGGGCAACCTGGCCGGCGTGCAGCCGAACAGCGCCGCCGGCAAGCGCGTGCCGATCAACCTGCCGACCGGCGAGTTCGCCTTCACGCTCAGCGAGAAGGGCTACTACGTCTTCACGCTGTATGTGACGAAGGCCGATGGCACGCAGACCTCGATTCCGCGCGCGGTCATCTTCGGCTGCTACAAGAAGCCGGGCCGTTAGCGCACGATCTCGACTTTGATCATGTTCGTGGTTCCGGCGCCCGCCCCGAGCGGGACGCCGGCCACGATGACGATGCTGTCGCCGGCGGCGGCGAGGCCGAGCTCTTTGACGATGCGTTCGGACGCGTCGAAGAGCAGGTCCGTGTTTTGCAGCACGCTCGGCTCCGTCACGGCGCGCACGCCCCACAGGAAGGCGGCGTAATCGAGCGCGCGCTGCGTCGTCGTCAGGCTGAGGATCGGAGCCGCCGGTCGATTGCGGGCGACCATGCGCGACGTCTGACCGGAGCGTGTGGCGCACACGACCGCGCGCGCGCCTATTTCGCGCGCGATGTTGACGGCGGCCAGCGTGATCGAATCCGTCGGCAGCGCATGGGCGGTGTGCTCGTGTCGCGTGTGTTCGAGTCGCCAGATGTTGCGGCGCACGGCGTGCCCTTCGGCGCGCAGCGCGATGCGCGCCATCGCCGCCACCGCTTCGACCGGATGCGCGCCGGTGGCCGTTTCGGCGCTGAGCATGACGGCGTCGGTGCCGTCGAGCACGGCGTTGGCCACGTCGCTGGCTTCGGCGCGCGTGGGCACTGATTCACGCACCATGCTCTGCAGCATTTGCGTGGCGGTGATGACCGGCTTGCCGGCGCGGCGGCAATGGCGAATGATGCGCTTTTGATAAAACGGAACTTCTTCGGGCGGCGCTTCCACGCCCAGGTCGCCGCGCGCCACCATGACCACGTCGCTTTCGTCAATGATGGCGTCGAGCTCGACGAGCGCTTCGGGTTTTTCGATCTTGGACACGATCAGCTGTGAGCCGCCGTGGGCGGCGATCATGCTGCGCAGTTCGCGCACGTCGTGCGCCGTGCGGACGAACGAGAGCGCGATCGCCTGCACGCCTTGCTCCACGGCGAATGCCAGATCCTCGCAGTCCTTGTCGGTGATCGAAGAGACGGCGACCTCGACGCCGGGCGCGCTGACGCCCTTGCGAGGCAGCAGCCGGCCTTCGTCGACGGTGGCGCAGCGCACCTCGTGCTCGCCGATGCGTTCCACGACCTGCAGTTCGATCACGCCGTCGTCGATGAGCAGCCGGCGACCGACGCTGAGTGCGGCGAGCACTTCCGCATGCGGGAAGGGCACGCGATCGGGATGAGCCGGGTCGAATTCGTGGCCGGCGAACAGCGTGACGAAGCTGCCGCGCGGCAGATCGATGCCGGCCGACGGCAGGTTCCCGATGCGAAACTTCGGCCCCTGCAGGTCACCCATGACGGCGATGGGGATGCCGAGTGCCGCGGCGACGCGGCGCACACGGGCGATGCGCTGCGTGTGATCGGCGTGAGTGCCATGCGAGAAATTGAGGCGAGCGACGGTCATGCCCGAGCGGATGATGGCGGCCAGGACGTCGTCGGAGTCCGTGGACGGGCCGAGGGTGCAGACGATTTTCGTGCGCAGCATCGTCGGTGATTGTAAATTGAAGCGGTTTAGTTTCGAATGCCCGATAATCACCGTCTATGGGCGCCATCGGCAAAGTGCTGCGTGCGGAGACGCGCAGCTTCGTGTTCGGGTGTCGCGTGGAGCGACAGAGCGTGCCGGTGTTCGGCTCGCTGGTGCGCGCGCGCATTCAATATCGCGGCACGACGATTTACGGCCTGATTTACAACATCGCGATCGAAGACGACGGCATGACCAAAATGCTCTCGGTGGCCGACGACGTGCGTGAGGAGGACATCGCGTGGCAGCGCGCGCGCCGCGTGCCGGTCGAGGCGAGCGTGTTGTGCGTCGGCTACGAGGAAGCGGGCGGAGAAATACGCTACGCGCTGCCGGCGCAGCCGCCGATCACGCTGGACGACGTGTATGCCTGCGACGACAGCGAGATCGAGCGATTCACTGCGCGCGTCGACTGGATGCGATTGGTGCTCGACTCGCGTGACGCGCCGACGGAGGAGCTGCTGGCGGCGGCCGTGCGCGTGGCGCGCGAGGCGCGGCCGAACGCGAACGCGCAGGCGCAGTTCACCCAGGCGTGCGGCCGCGAACTGGCGCGCTGGCTGGCCGCCGATGCGCGGCGGCTGGAAAGCGTGCTGCGACGTTTGTAACCGGTTCGAAGTTTCTGTCGAAATTTTTGTCGGAGCCTCTGCAATGGACAATTTCCCCAACGTGTTTTTCGGACTGTCCGATGCGGGCAGCGGCCAGCGCCTCGGCCAGATCGTCGGCGGATCGCTGAGCGAGGGCGTGCAGGTGAAGCTCGATCCCGGCGCCGTGATCGAAGGCGTGACGGTGGGCAGCTACGTCACCATCATCGGCCAGACCGGGCGTCGCTTCTTCGGGCTGGTGACCGACATTCGCCTCGATGCGACCGATGCGGCGGTGCAGAAGATGCCGCCGCCGGATCCGAGCATGCACGATCTGCTGCGCGGCACGACGGTCTACGGCGTGCTCGAGGTGAAGCCGCACCTGGTGCGTGAAGGCGAATCGGGGGAGCTGCGGCCGGTGAAGAGCGTGCCGGCGCACTTTTCGCCGGTGTGTCGCAGCACGCCCGAGGAGGTGCGGAAAGTGTTCACGCCCGACGCGCAGGCGTCGTATTTGATCGGCACATCGCTGGAGGATGACAAGATCGAGATCAACATCGATCTCGAGCGCATGCTCGAGCGATCGAGTGCGGTGTTCGGCCGCAGCGGCACCGGCAAGACGTTCATGACGCTGCCGCTTCTGGCGAGTGTGATCGATAAAGACCTGGCGTCGTGCCTGATTTTCGATATGCACAACGACTACGGCTACACGCTCAAAGGCGACAAGAACCGCAAGCTCAAGGGGCTTAAGCAGCTGAATTCGATCACCGGCCGCGTCAAGATCGTCACGCTCGACGAGAAGTCGTCGCGCATGCGGGGCAGCAATCCCGAGTTCGCGCTGAAGATCAGCCACGACCGGATCGAACCCGAGGATCTCGAGTCTGTGCGCAGCCTGCTGGCGCTGACGGACGTGCAGGTCAATGCGCTGTATGCGTTGAAGCGGCGCGCGCCGGACACGTGGATCCAGGAGCTGATGTCCGACGAAACCGGTGCGGCGGCGCAGGAGATGATCGACGGCAACAAGATCGCGGAAGGCACGTATTTCGCGATGCAGCGCAAGATTCATCGGCTTTTGAAATTCGAATTCATCACCGAGCATGCCTCGGTCGATTTCGTGGAGCGCATCATCGCCGATTTGACGAAGGGTGTCAGCGTGGTGGTCGAGTTCGGCAAATACGGCGACGACCTGAGCGCGTACGTATTCGTAGCAAATTTCCTGACGCGCCGCATCCGCGAGAGATATCGCCAGATGAAGGAAGCGGCGGAGGGCGGTTCCGGCGTCGAGCCGAAGAAGCTGGTGATCGTGATCGAGGAAGCGCACAAGTTTCTCGAACCCGGCGTGGCTGAGCTCACCATCTTCGGCGTCATCGCGCGTGAATTGCGCAAGTACAACGTCACGCTGCTGGTCGTCGATCAGCGGCCGAGCCAGATCGACGCCGAGGTGATGTCGCAGATCGGCACGCGCATCACCTGCGCATTGAGCGATGAGAAGGATATTTCCGCGGTGTTCACCGGCGTGAGCGGCGCTGCGCAGCTGCGCAGCGTGCTGGCCTCACTGGACAGCAAGCAGCAGGCGTTGATCATGGGGCATGCCGTGCCGATGCCCGTCGCCGTGCGAACGACCGACTACGGTGAGCAGGTGTATGCCAAATATGCGATCGGGCCGGCTGCGACTGCGCTGCGCCGAGATTCCAACGATTTGACGAGTGAGCAGCCGTTTGGATGAACACAGGTTTATCTATAATGCGCACTTACGGTGTTGAGACAGATTTTTCGCCCTGTCCCATTTCTGGCTGCAATGCTGATCAGTGTGATCGCCGCGCCGGTAGTTGCGGTGGCCTATCACGCACTAGCGTACGCCGAACGCGTGTATCCCGGCGTGTATTTTCACGGGCGTGATCTCAGCGGCAAGACGGCCGAGCAAGTGTTTGCGATCGCGCTGAATCAGAACGCCTATTACGAAAATGCCAGCCTGATGATCGATCTAGGCGGTGCAGTCACTCAGCATCGTCCGGTGGAGTTCGGCAGCTATGCCGACGCTGCGGCTGTCGTCAAGGAGGCGTGGCGCATCGGGCGCAGCGGAGATCTGCGCGCACAGGTGGAGGATCGCGCACGCGTGTATTGGTACGGCGTCGACGTCGCTCCGGTCGTGCATCTGGATTCGGCGGCGGCGGCGGCGCGCGTCGCGCAGATCGCGCGCGAGTTCGATAAACCTGTCGTGGATGCGGACGTCGAGCTCGACGCCGGCAGTGGCAAGGTGCGTCAGCAGGAAGCACAGGCTGGCATCGCGATCGATCAGCCTGCGGCTGTGCGATTGATCGAAGATGCCATTCGCACGCGCCGGACCGAGCCGGTGGTGCTTCCGACGGTGGCGCGCGCGCCGCGCATCGCATCCATCGGGCCGGTCGCGGCCGAACTGGAGCAGATGATTCGCGATGATCTGGTGGTGATGCTTCCGGCGTGGGATGCCAAAGGACAGCCACAGCCGGACGTCGAGGCGTTTCGTGTGCCGCGCCAGGATTTGGCGCGCTACGCCTATGTCGAGGAAGTCGAAGCTGCGGACGGCGTTTCGCTGCGCGTCGGCTTCCGACGCGAGGAACTGCAAGCACGCCTGCAGCCATTTTCTGCAGCGATTACCAGCACACTGGAAAATGCGCGCTACGAATTCGACGAAGAACGGCGCAGCTTCAAGGTCATCAAGCCGGCGATGCTCGGCCGCGGCATCGACGTGGAAGGGACGCTCGACGCGATCGAGACTGCGCTGCGCACGGGCGGCGAGCGGCGCGTCACCATCGCCGTGCGCCAGGTGGAGCCGACGTACGCCGATCGCACGACGGCGGCCGAGCTCGGCATCACCGAGCTGATCACGCAAGCGACGACGTATTTCAGCGGCTCAAGCGCTGCCCGCATCGCCAACGTCAGGCTCGCTGCTTCACGCTTCCACGGCGTGATCGTGCCGCCGGGTGAGGTGTTTTCTTTCAATCACTTCCTCGGCAACGTCAGCAAGGAAGACGGCTTCGAGGAAGGACTGATCATCGTCGGCGGCCGCACTGAGAAAGGCATCGGCGGCGGCGTGTGCCAGGTTTCGACGACCGCGTTCCAGGCGGCGCTGCGTGCCGGCTTCCCGATCATCGAGCGTTACCCGCACGGTTATCGCGTGACCTATTACGAGAGAGGCATGGGCGCCGGCTACGACGCCGCCGTGTTCACGCCGTGGGCCGACATGAAATTCCGCAACGACGCCAGCACTCACCTGCTGATCGAGACGTTCTTCGATCCGATTAAAGTGACGCTGACGTTCAAATTTTTCGGCAAGCGCGATGGCCGCGTGGTCGAGATCGGTGCGCCGAACATTTCGCAGACCGTGCCGCATTCCGCTGATCAATACGAGCCCGACCCGGACAACACACTCGCTCCCGGCGAAGTCAAGCAGGTCGAATACGCCGTCGACGGCGCCACGATTTCATTCACGCGCCGTGTGACGCGCGGCGGTTCGACGCTGATCGACGAAACCATCTCCAGCAAGTACGTGCCGTGGCGCAACGTATTTCGCTTCGGGCCGGGGTTCGTCGTTCCCGAAGGCGCCGAAGTGATCGCTCCTGCCGGTGCGCCCACGCCGGCTGCACCTGCAGCGGCGCCGTGACTACTGCGTCGGCCGTGACGTGGGAATCAGGATCGCACGTCGAAGGTGCGAAACTCGCCGGTCGCCGTCGTCCACTGCAGGGCGACGTCGTGCACGTCCGCGGCAGGCGGCCCGACGTGTAGAAATTCGAGGAACGTGTCGAGCGCCGGGTGAGCGCCCTCGGCGACGACTTCGACGGCGCCGTCACTGCGGTTGGCGACCCAGCCGACGAGGCCGAGGGCGTGCGCGCGGCGCAGCGTGGTGTAGCGGAAGCCGACGCCCTGCACGCGGCCGCGCACCACGGCATGCAGTCGCTGTCCGTTGCTCATCGCAGCTTGCCGACGACTTCCACGCCGTTGGAGGCCATGTTGTGCAGGAAGGTGGCGTGCAGCAGGTCGCCGTCGTGCGCCGGGATGCCGAGCTTTTCAGCAACCTTCACCGGCGTATCGTAAGTCTGCACGCAGTTCATCGGAACGATCACGCGCACGCCGGCGCGCTGTACGGCGTTGGCTCGCAGGCGCAGGTGCATGACCAGCTGGTACGTGCACAGGTCGGTGCAGTCGCCGACGACGATGAACGTGTCGACGTCGGGATGAGCATCGAGCCATGCATCAAGGCCAGTCGCATGCGCCGATGAAATCGAATTTTTCGGCAGCGTGACGAAACGATCGGCGAACGGCAGCTTGAGGAGTTCCGGGGCCGTTTCGCTCTCGGCGGTGTCGCGCACGCAGTGCGGCGGGTACGTACCGAACTCGATCGCATTCGGATCATGCGTGTCCTGCGTCAGCACGAAGTTCGTGATGCCGTGCTTGTGCGCGGCCTTGAAGAGCGCCACGATCGGCTTGACGATGCCCTGCACGCGTGGACTCGACAGCGGGCCGACGGTGCAGAATCCGTTGATGATGTCGACGCACATCACTGCCGCGCGCGCTGGATCGGGCGCCGCCTTGCGCAGCGTCAGCGTCGGTCGTTCCGTCATCCAGCGATCCAGATACTTCAAAAACGAACGAGAAGATTTTGCCAAAGACATGAATGTATTGTATGGGGCGGGAAACGACGCGGACGTGGAGGGTGCATCCGCCGTTTGGGGCGAAATTTCGAATCATCGACGATGCCACACGAAGAGAGATCCCTCCGTCTTGCCCTGGCTCGTTCGTGGCAACGTCTG
>JBIIIA010000140.1:0-7806 GCA_044235195.1 Thermoflexales bacterium | reverse complement strand
TCACGCGTGTGTCGCGCGTCGCCGGCTGCGCGAGCGAAATCGCGGCGCGCACGACGTTGCCGTCGACCGTCTGCGTCACCGTTTCTCCGGTGCGACTGCGCAGCGACAGCGAGCCGGCGTCGGCGGCGCCGCTCGTGCGTGCGGTGCCGATCGACACAGCCGTAGTCGAAACGACGGCGAGCGTCGCGTGAAGAATGCGAAATGCGATCGTGCTGCTGGTCGTGCTCATGAATTCCCTCTTGTTTCCCCTTTTCGATATGCCTATCGCTGGCGATCCCTCGAATCGCACCATCCCCCCCGAAGCGGGTGATGGTGCGATTCGAGGATGTCAACGAGTGTCGATCGCTGCGGTCGTAATTTCGCCCCAAACCACGGATGCACCCGCGCGCCATTCAGCCCCGAATATACGGATGAGCACTTATCTCAGATAGTTCAACGCCAGCGTCGCCAGCCCCCACGTGAAGAAGAAGCCGCAGCAGTCGGTGAACGTCGTGACGACGACGGCAGAGGCGAGCGCCGGGTCGAGCTTGAGTTTCTTCAGCAGAAACGGGATGCTGGTGCCGGCGAGCCCGGCGATGATCATGTTTCCGATCATGGCAGCGGCGACGACCGCGCCGGCGGCCGCGCTGCCCTTCCACGCGGCGATGCCGCCGCCGACCAGCACAGCGAGCAGCACGCCCTGCAGCAGGCCGATCCACATTTCCTTGAGGATGACCTGCCACGCGTCCTTGATGTCGATATCGCCGGTGGCCATGCCGCGCACGAGGATCGTGATGCGCTGCGTGGCGGCGTTGCCGCCCTGGCCGGCCACGATGCTGGGCAGGGCGGCGAACCATGCCAGCTGCGCGTTGGTCGATTCGAAGAGGCCGAAGACCCACGCGGCGAGGAAGGCCGTGCCGAGGTTGACGGCCAGCCACGGCACGCGCCGCCGCAGCGACACGGTGATCGGGCTCCACACGCTTTCCTCGTCGGACACGCCGGCGAGGCGGAAGGCGTCCTGCGTCGCTTCTTCCTCGATGACGTCGACGAGGTCGTCGACCGTGATGACGCCGGCCAGCCGCGACTCCGCGTCGACGACGGGCAGAGCGAGAAAGCCGTACTTTTTAAGCAGGCGCGCGCATTCCTCCTGATCGGTGCCGACAGGGACGGAGATGACGTCGGTTTTCATGACGCTGCCGATGAGCGTATCGGGAGAGGCGGTGATCAGCATGCGCAGCGACACCACGCCGACGAGGTGCCGTTCACGATCGACGACGAACAGGTAGTACGGCATCTCATCGCCGGGATGCCAGCTGCGCAGCGCCTGGATGGCGTCTTCGGACGTCATCATCGGTCGCAGCATCATGAAGCTGGTCGTCATGATGCCGCCGGCCGAATCTTCGGGGTGAATGAGCAGCGGCCGCACGTCGTCGGCCTCTTCCATCTGAGAGAGGACGCGCTCCTGACGTTCCTCCGGCAGGTCGCCGATGACGTCGGCGGCGTCGTCCGGCTCCATCTCGTCGAGGATGTCGGAGAGCGAGGTGTCGCTTACGCGTTCGGCGATGTCCGCCTGATCCTCTTCGTCGAGCTCGGCCAGAATTTCGGCGGCGTCGCCGGGATCGAGGCGCGGGAGAATTTCCGCCTGGTCCTCGACGTCGAGCTCGTCGAACACCTCGACGCGGTCCTCGGTGCGCTTGAGCTCGTCGAGCATGCGGATGGCGTCCTGCAGATCGTCGCGGTCGAGCGCCTCGCGCACGCGGTCGATCGTGAGTTCGAGTAGAGCCTTATCGAGTTCGGCCATGATCACCTCATGCGAAGAAGACGAACGCATCGCGCGCCGGGACGTGCAGCGTGGAGAAGATGCCATTCGTTGGTGTCATGCGTTTGCGCCGTCCGAGAGTAGCGCGGAAGTGCATGCCGTCCGGCACGTGTCCGCTGGTATGAATGGCGATGTCGACCGGAGCATCGCCGGCATTGATGACGACGACGGCGTACTGGTTCTCGAAGCGCCGCAGATAAGCGATCGTCGACCCTTCGGCGAAGAGGACGTGGAACTCACCGTCGCGCAGTGCGCGATGGCGGCGTCGCATGCGAATGTAGCTGCGGACCTGATTGCGCACCGTGTTGTCCCAGGTCGCCTCGTCCCAGTCGAAGCTGTGGCGGCAGTCCGGGTCGACGCCGCCCGACATGCCGATTTCGGCGCCGTAGAAAATGCACGGAGCGCCGGGTATGGTGAGCATGCAGAGCAGCGCCAGGCGCAGTGCGGTGACGTCGCCTTTGGCGATGCTGAGAAACCGCGCGGTGTCGTGGCTCTCGAGCAGATTGAGCTGTACGTCGTTGATGGCCTTGGCGTAGCGGCCGAGCATGACGTTGATGTGATACGCAAAGCCCGGCGCATCGAGCTTCTGCGGCATGCCGTATCCGACGTTGGCGCACAGATGATGATCGAAGTGGCCCTGCGTGAAAAAGCCGACGGCCGCTTTGGTGAACACGTAGTTCATCACCGCGTCGAACTGATCGCCGGCCAGCCAGCGATCTGCTTCATGCCAGATTTCGCCGACGATGTAGGCCTCGGGATTGGCGCGCTTCACGCGGCGGCGGAACTCCTGCCAGAACGCGTCGTCGTCGATTTCGGCGGGCACGTCGAGGCGCCAGCCGTCGGCGCCGCGCTCGATCCAGTATTCAGCGACCTGCCAGATGAATTCGCGCACGGCCGGCGTCTTCGTGTTGAATTTCGGCAGCGCCGGGATGTCCCACCAGGCGGAGTAGCGCGGTGTGCCTTCGTACGCCTGTGCCGGGAAACCGTGGAAATGAAACCAGTCCAGATACGGCGAGGACGCACCGTTTTCGAGCGCGTGGTTGAACTGATAAAACCCACGTGACGCATGATTGAACACGCCATCGATGATGATGCGCATGTCGAGCCGGTGCGCTCGCGCGAGAAGCGCGTCGAACGCATCGTCGCCGCCGAGAATCGGGTCGACGGTGAAATAGTCGTACGTGTGATATCGATGATTGGCGGTGCTGGTGAAGATCGGGTTCAGATAAATCGCATTGATGCCGAGGTCTTTCAGGTAATCGAGTCGTTCGGCGACGCCGAACAGATCGCCGCCTTTGAAGCCGTACAGCGTTGGCTTGCTGAGCCACGGTTCGAGGTTGGACGGCTTCGGAGCGCGGTGCGACGAGGCGAAGCGATCCGGAAAGATCTGATAGAAGACGGCGTGACGAACCCATTCGGGAGTGTGGATGGCCATAGCAAGGTTGACGAGTCGGGTGTTACGCGAAGACGACGAGCGCAGCGGTGACGGCTGCACCTGCGAGCGAGGCGAAAAAATTGACGAGGTCGTTGTTCATCCAGCGCACGCCGCCGACGAGCCGATGCGGGCGGCCGGTCGCGTCGTGCGATTTCTCGGTGGGTTTGTCGAGCTGCTCATCATGGAACTGGGCCTGCAGCGTCGCCCCGAGCAGGCTGTCGAAGAGGCTGCCGAAGAGCCCGCCGACGACGGCGGCGCCGGCGGGCAGCAGCAGCGACGCATCGGCCGATGCGCCGAAGGCCATGCGTGCGCCGACGAACAGCACGGCGATGAACGCTGCGCCGGCCGCGGCGGCGAGCGTGCCGCCGCGGCTGATGGCGCCGCTGCGGCCGGGGAGCGCCGGGCGCAGCGTGGTGATCAGCACGGGCGGGCGACGACCGAGCACGCCGAGCTCGGTCGCCCACGTGTCGGCGGTGACGGCGGCGAGTGCGCCGAGCATGGCGGCCTGGCACGCGGCGCGCGCGAGCGGCGATTCCGCGAAGCCGAACGCCACGGCGAACAGCGCCGCCGCGCCGCCGTTGGCGAACGCCTGGCCGATGTCACGGCGGCCGCCCTTGTCGAAGAAGCGCGCGGCGTCACGTTTGCTGCGTGACTGCTCCTTGTAGTGGCTGAGCGCCGACGACGAAACGAAAAAAGCGACGAGCAGGATGCCGGCCTCCCAGCCGCCGAATCCGAAGAGCGGCGTGCCGATCAGCACTGCGCCGAGCGCGCCGGTGCCCGTCAGCGATGCCCGTCGCCACGCCGCTGCGCCGATGGCGCTGCTGATGAGAAGGCCCAGAAAAATCCTGGCGACGACGTCGCTGTGCATCGGGAATGAATTGTACGATGAGTATGCTCTTGCGTTCACAGCATGGATAATGCGCGCCATGGACGCCAATGGCCTGATTCCCGTGTTGCTGCTGACCGTCATCGCGATCGTGTTCGTGCTGTTCTGGGTGCTGGTGGCGCTGCCGCAGCGCCGCGCGCGCAGCACGCAGGAAGACATCATCAAGAACCTGAAAATCGGCGAGCAGGTGGTCACCGTCGGCGGCATGGTGGGCAAGCTGACGCATCTGGACCTCGACAAGGACATCGCGCGGCTGGAAGTTGCGCCGGGCGTGGAAGTGCGCGTCATCCCGGCGGCGATCAGCCATCCGCTGGATATTCTGAATCGATTGAACAAGGCGCAGGCCGAGGGCGAAGCCAAGGGGCGCAAGAAGTAGCGCCATGCGCTTCGACGTCTTCACGATTTTCCCGGGCATGTTCGAGAGCCCGTTCGCGGTGAGCATCGTGCACCGTGCGGTGGCGGCGGGCATCGCCGAAATGCACACGCACAATATTCGCGACTACACCACGGACAAGCATCGCACGACCGACGACTATCCGTTCGGCGGCGGCACGGGCATGGTGATGAAGCCCGAGCCGATTTTTCGTGCGGTGGAGAGCGTGCTCGGCGAGAGCGCCGAACAGCGGGCGGGCGTGCCGGTGATCCTGATGTCGGCGGCCGGGCGGCGCTTCACCCATGCCGTGGCGCGCGAGCTGTCGGCGCATCCGCGCGTGGCGCTGATCTGCGGGCACTACGAGGGCGTCGATGAGCGCGTGCGCGAACACCTGTGCACCGACGAGATCAGCATCGGCGACTACGTGCTGACCGGCGGCGAGCTGCCGGCGATGGTGATCATGGACGCAGTGATTCGCCTGTTGCCGGGGACGCTGCCGCCCGGCGTGCCCGAAGAGGAATCCCATGCCATGGGTGGGCTGGAGTATCCGCATTACACGCGGCCGGCGGATTTTCGCGGCTGGCGCGCGCCCGACGTGCTGCTCAACGGCAACCACGCGCTGATCGCGAAATGGCGCCGTGAGCAGTCGGCGGCGAGGACGGCGGGGAAGGCAGAGAGCAGAGAGTAATAGTAGATAGTGATAGTGTCGAATTTCACTATCACTATCTACTATCTGCTATGACTCTCTACTCCGCCTCCGCCGGCGACTGCGTGGCGTCGTACTGAGCGATGAGCGACTTCCAGCCCTCGTCGAGTCCTTCCTGCATGACGCCGTAGAACACGTACGTCGAGCCCTTGTCATCGCGCATGGCGAGGTCGTAGCGCGTCTTGCCGGCGCGGACGCCGCCGGCGAGCACCGAGCGATTGCCCTTCCACTCGATGTCGTCGGGGCCGCCGGGCTGATCGGCGTACTGCGAGATGGCGTAATGCCAGAGGTCGCGCGCGCTCTTCATCGTGACGTTGCGCACGATCAGGTTGTTGCGCAGGTCGCGCACGGTGAAGTAGATGGCGCCGCTGCGTTCCTCCATGCTGAGCACCTGCACGCCGGTGCGCGGTGCGCCCTGGGGCACCGGCTCGACGGGCGTCTCGGGCGCGCGCGGTTCCGCCGGGCGTCCGCGCATGCCGGCGAGTGCGGCGCCCTGTAGCGAGCGCGGCAGCTGCAGCGAGCCGACGTTGCTCGACGGCTGCTGCTCGCTGCGCGGCTGCGGCTGGGGATCACGCTGCGGCGGTCGCGGATCGCGCGGCTGCTGCTGCTCGCGCTGGGGCAGCCGCTGCTGATCACGCGGCTGCTGCTCGCGCTGGGGCGGGCGCTGCTGCTCGCGCGGCTGCTGCTGCTCACGCTGGGGCGGCCGCGGCTCGCGCTGCGGTTCGCGCTGCGGCTGCTGCTGCTCACGCTGGGGCGGCCGCGGCTCGCGCTGCGGTTCGCGCTGCGGCGGGCGCAGCTCGCGCGGTTCGCGCGGTTCACGATGGTGTTGCTGATGCGGCCGCGATTCGCGGTGCTGCGGCGCTGCCGCCGGGCGCGCGGATTCGATGGCGCGGGCGACCAGCGAGACGATTTCGTCGCGCGTGGCGGCCGTCGTCTCGGCGCCTTTGCGCACGAAGAACTCGCGCTCGCCGACGACGTAGGGCACGGCCTTGCCGGCGGGCACCTGCACGCGCAGGAGGGTCTTGCCGTCGAGTTCGGCTTCGGTGACCGCGGTGGCGATCGCCGGCTTGATCGTGGTGATCGCCTCGGCCAGCTCGACGATGGCTTTGCGCGCATCGGCGACGCCGGCCGTCTTCTTGGCGGTCTTGTCGCCGCAGCCGATGTAGATCACACCACCTTCGCCGTTGGCCATGCCGCAGATGTCGGCGATGATCGCTTGGAAGCGATCGGCCTTCTTCTGCAGCGTCGGGTGGAAGGCGATGCCCGCGCCGGCGCCGGCGTCGCGCGCGCTCTGCAGGTCGCTGCGATCGGGCGGCAGGTCGAGCCGTTCGAAGGTGGGGCGCACACGATCGAAGTCGTTGCTCTTGAAGAGAGCCTGCAGGCTGGCGAAGTTGACTTCGTCACCGAGCTGCATTTCCGTGGCGCGGTCGCCGACGCCGAGGCGCTTGGGATTCGACGGGTCGCCGATGACGCGGTGGGCGTCGCTGCCCTGAATGGCGAACATGCGGCGCGGGTATTCCGCCTTCGTGCCGCTGAACATGAACGCCGTCGAGCGGCGCGGGCCCTTGTCGAGATCGGTGAACTCGATGGCCGACAGGTGCGCGTCCTGCGTGAAGGCGATGCGCGTCTGACCGCCGAGGTTCATGTTGCGCATGGCGACGCCGCTGGACGAATTGGCGTGCGCGGCGATGGCGATGCCGCCGGCCTGATCGATGAGCTGATAGGCCGTGAGCACGTCGCTGGTGGCGCCGGCCTCGGTGAGCCCGTGGTCGAGCACTTCACCAGGCACGCGCAGCTGCATGAGCACGTGTTCGATGTCGCGCAGCGGCTTGTCGGGCGGGAAGATGCCGAGGATGTGGAAGCCGAACGTGGCGGTGAATTCGAAGCCCGGCAGCACCACGATCTTCTTGAGCAGGCGGCGATATTCCACCAGGCGCGACATCTCGTCGGGGCGGATGCGCTGCGACGTCTCGAGCATTTCGAGCGTCTCGATTTCGCGGCGCATGCTGCGATAGCCGTTGATCGTGTTGTGATCGGTGAATGCGATCATGCTGAGCCCGCGGCGTTCCGCCTGGCGCAGGATGTCGAGGTACGTCTTGTCCGGCTGCTCGTAGTCGTGCGAGCCGGGCGTGTGCATGTGCAGGTCGACGCGCGTCCAGACGACGGCCGGTGCGGGCGCGGCGGCCGGGGTGGCCACTGCGGCTTCGGTCGTGCTCTTCGCTTTGGTCGATGTACTGCGCCGTGTGCGCGTGGCGCCGGTGCTCGTCTTCTTCGCTGCAGCGGCGGAGGTTTTGATCTCCTTGTCTGCTGCAGTCTTTTTGGTTGTCTTGGTTGGCATGTGAATCGTCGAAATTTAGAATTGGAAATCGCGAGAAAGAATGGCGAAAGACCAGGTGAGCAGCGCCGAGTTCAAATCGATGAATTGCCGTTTGGAATCCGGCTGAACCGGCAGCGACTCAAATCCTGATGTGCGTCGCCGACGTCGCGAAATTTCCGTAATTATACGCACACGCCTCACCCCCTGACCCCCTCTCCCCCTCAATTTCGCTTCGGCTCTGACCGAGCAGCACTCGTGCCGGCGACGCGAAATTTCGGCGAAGAGGGGGAG
>JBIIIA010000139.1:0-7837 GCA_044235195.1 Thermoflexales bacterium | reverse complement strand
GCAGGGCCGCGAAGGGCCGCAGCTCACGCAGGCCGAGATCGAGCGGATGAAGCGGGAGCGCTGAGCAGCCGCATCCAGTTCCGATGCAGCAGCTTCTCGATGTCCTCGTCGCGCCAGCCGCGCTCGAGCAGCCGGCGCGTAAGGTGGCGCGCGTGGCCGTGATGCGTCAGATTCGGCACGAAATGCAGCGTGCCGAGGCTGCGAATCGCCGCCTTCTCGTACGGCGGCAGGCTGTCGAAAATAAATTCGAAAAAGTCGAAGCCGAGGCCGACGGCGTCGATCGAGGCCAGCGACGCGACGTGTTCGACGTGATCGATGTAGCGATCGAGCGTGGCGTGCTCGGCATCCGGTGAGACGAGCACGGCATTGACGCCGACCACGCCGCCGCGCGCGCCGACCTCGCGAATCTGGTCGTCGCTGCTGTTGCGCTCGATGTCGAAGTAGCGCCGCGCGTTGGTGTGCGAAATCGCCAGCGGGCCGCTCGTCGACGCCAGCACGTCCTCGACGCCGGCGGGATTCAGATGCGCCAGGTCGAGCAGGACGCCGAGCGATTCGCAGCGGCGCACGATGTCGCGCCCGAACGCGGTGATCCCCTGCGGCGACGAGCCGCGCGGCGCGATCAGCCCGCCTTCCCCTGCCGCGTTGCGCCGCACGTGGGTAAGGCCGAGCATGCGCAGGCCGAGCTCCTCGAACACCGCCAGCATATCGACATCACCGCAGAGCGGCTCGACGCCCTCCATCGTCAGCACCACGGCGATCCGCCCCTGCGCGCGGGCCGCGGCGATCTCGTCGACATCCCGGCAAAGTGCGTAGCGCGGATCGGCGCCGATTTCCTCTTTCAGGCGAGCCACCTGTCCGAGGCCGGCGCGCAGCGCCTGCTCCGGCAGATACTTGTCTTCGAGATAGATCGCCGCCGCGATCACCCCCATGCCGCCGGCGGTGAATTGCTCATGAAAATCGGCAGCCAGGATGCCGCGCCGGTGCCGCTGCTCGTAGAGATACATTGGCAGGTCGAAATGCATGTCGACCAGTCCGTGCGCATGCAGGCGATCGATGCGGGCGTCGAGTGCGGAAGTTTCCATGGCCGGCAAGCATAACGGTCGATGTGAGGGGAAGGTTCCTCGGGGTTGCATCCGCCGTTTGGGGCGAAATTTCGCCGTCGCCTACGCCTCACCCCCTGACCCCCTCTCCCCCTCAATTTCGCGCAGATCGTCGCTGATCGACGCTCGAGCAAGCGCGCGAAATTTCGGCGAAGAGGGGGAGCATGGCGGCGTTTGCCCCCTCTCCGCCGAGATTTCGTGCGCTTATCAGTATTTTGCCCGGTAAAAACGGAAGCGAAATCGAGGGGGAGAGGGGGTCAGGGGGTGAGGCGTAGGCAAGCTGCCCCAAACGGCGGATGCACACCCCTCTCCGAGGCACGCCACGTATGCGAATAGAATATTTGCGTTTTGCTCGCATCGTATCCAGGATGCTATGAACGAGCAGAATGACACCGATGACGCCGATTACGAATCCACTCCGCCGCCGCCAGATCGAACGCGACCGCCTTCTGCCGGCGCTCGCGCACTGGCACACATTTCGTCTCGTCCGCGTCGTTGCGCCGGCCGGCTTCGGCAAGAGCACGCTGGCATCGCAATGGATGAGGACATTGTCGCCCGACGAGACGACCGTCGTATTTCTGCCGCTGACCGCCACCGACCGCGACGCCGAATATTTCCTGCGCCGACTGCACGATGCGCTGGAAGGCCGAGAGGCGCGGACGAACCACATCGCTGCTCCCATCCCCACGGAGGAAGCGCTGCACGACGCGATGTCCAGACATCCCAGGCCGATCCTGCTGCTGCTGGACGATGTGCACCACGTCGATGACAGCCCGACCCAGCACATCGTTCAACATCTCATCGACGATGGGCCCTCTTTGCTGCATATCGCGCTGTTCTCACGCACGCGGGCCCTTCTGCAGACAAGGCGCTGGCAGATGGAAGGGAAAGTGCTGAACCTCACCGTCGACGATCTGCGATTCGATCACGAAGAGTTCACCGCCTTCGCATCCGCCTCTCGGCTGAGCGAACTCGACGAAGCGCAGCTCTCCGACGTCGAACGACGCTACGCCGGCTGGCCGGCCGGCCTGCAGCTTCTCCTGCAGACATTGCCGGCCACCCGCCCCATCACCGACGCACGCATCCGGTCCTCCACGGAAGACGCCGAGTTCTTCGAATACCTCGAACAGGACGTGCTGATGCACACACCGGAGTACGAGCAACGCATGCTGATCGAAACGGCGCTGCTGCCGTATCTGAGCCCGTCCTTGTGCGCCGGCATCTGTCACCACACGTTCGGCGAATGCGAAAATCTGCTGGCGCGCATCGCCGCCAACAACGGCCTCGTGGCGGCCCACACGACGCCACGGCACGGCCTGCGCTACCGCGTGCATCCGGTGCTGCGCGCTTTTCTGCTGCGTCGGCTGAGCGAGCAGTACTCGTTGTCGACGCTGCGCGAAATGCGGCGCGCATCGGCGCGAGCGCTGGCGGCCCATGCCGACGTCGATGCCGCGCTGGAACTGCTGCTGCCGTCGCACACCACGCCCGATGAAGACATCCTGCTCTTCCTGGGGGAAGACGCCGAGGCAGCCGCGGACATCGTGCAGGCGGCGAGCCACGACGAAGTCTGGCACGGCGACGCCGAATCCGTGCAGCGCTGGATCACGAAGATCCCCGAGTCCGTCGTGCGCACGCGGCCACGCCTGGCTCTCGATGCGACGTGGGCGGCGCATCACATTCTGCAGGTAAGCCCGCGGCCGACGCTGCCCATGCTGCGCGCAGCCATCTTCGACAGTGCCATCGACGATGATCAGCGTGCCGAAGCGCTGGTGCTGGAAGCACTCTACACCCTGCGTCACGGTCACTGGCAAAAATGTGCATCCCATTTGCGCGCAGCGCGTTCACTGTGCCACACGCCGAACAGCCGTGCGGCGGCCTACGTCGAAGGCATCGAAGCGTGCACGCTGCTGGAAAACGAGCCACGCACGCTGAATTCACGGCTGGAACAGCTGGATCACGCGTGCGCAATTTTTCAACGCATCGGATATACGCGTGGCTCCTTCGACACCATGAACCAGGCCATCTGGGTCAGCAGAAACTACGCCAATGCGCCCGGCGTCTTCGCTATGGCGCAGCGTGCGCTCGACAGTTACGCCACCATCGGCTGGCAGAGCAGCTTGTACGCCATTTACGCGCATCTGCACATGAGCGAGATGCTGTACTACATGAACCGCATCGACGACGCGCGCAGCGATCTTCATGCCGCGCGCGATATCGCGGAAGTGGCCGGCCTTTCGAATTCACTGCGCTCCGAAATCGATGTACGACTGCAATTGTGCGACATGGCCGACGGACGATCGATCGATGAGATGGCGCTTCACGAAGAAGTCCAGGATATGTCGCGCCGACAGAATTACGTAACCAGCGGCGTTTTCACCAACTACCGACGCATCCTGCGCGATGGTCGACTGCGGCATTTCGAATACTGCCGATCTGCCATCGAGAGCATGGGCGTGGACACGAAGACGCTCAGCGAGGATCATCAGCCGGCCGTCTGGCTGTGCGTGCTGACGGCCGCCTTCTTCATCGACCCGACGAACGACGATATCCCGTCGCTCGCGGAAGCGGCCCGCCAGCGCTCCGAAGCGCTCTCGCAGCGCTGGATAGCGATGCACATGCTGCTGCTGCAGGCATTGCACGCGCAACATCGCGGAGAAGAAGACACAGCGAAGCAGCTGCTGCAAAGGCTTGCGATCGACGTCGTGAACACGGGGATGCTGCGCATCCTGCTCGATTTCCCCCAGCTGATGCCGTTGATCGAGCAGATCGACAGCATTGAATGCCGTCACATACTCACCAAAATTAGTCGTTCACCGACGATGCCATCCCTCACGGCGCAGGAACGCCGCATCATCGAGGCGCTCGCCGAAGGCGCATCGACGCAGCGGATCGCCGTCGATCTCGTGGTCAGCGTTGAAACCGTACGCACCCACATCCGCAACGTTATGAAAAAACTCGGCGCGCACACCCGTGAAGAGGCCGTACAGGCTGCACAAGAATGGGGAATAGTGGGATGATCGGGCCCGCCCGAAACACAGCATGAAGTCGCATCACAAGAAAAAGCCCATCCCCGCATCACGAACGCAGCCTGCCGCGAAGCAGCAGGCAAAGCCGAACGCGCAGCCGCGCCCGGCTTCGGGCACGTCCAACGCCGCGCCCGCGCGGCCTGCATCTTCTTCGCCGTCCGACAAGGGGAAGGGGTTTCAGCGCCCGCAGCCGGCGCCGTGGCCATCGAAAAAGCCGCGCCGTTCGGTCGCGTACGGCACAACGCGTCCGGTACTACCGAAGTCGACGATTCTTTTCATCATCGCCTTCCTCGTCGGAGCGGTGATCCTGTTCTTCGGAATCCGCAGCCTGGCGTCGACGCCGGCCACCCCCACGACCGCGCCGGCCACCCCCACGACCGCGCCGGCCACCCCCACGACCGCGCCGGCCACCGCCACGACTGCCCCGGCCACCCCCACGACCGCGCCGGCCACCGCCACGACCGCGCCGGCCACCGCCACGGCCGCCCCGGCCACCGCCACGGCCGCCCCGGCCACCGCCACGGCCGCCCCGGCCACCGCCACGGCCGCCCCGGCCACCGCCACGTCCGCCCCGGCCACCGCCACGGCCGCCCCGGCCACCGCCACGGCCGCCCCGGCCACCGCCACGTCCGCGCCGGCCACCGCCACGGCCGCCCCGGCCACCAGCTACGTGGTGCAGAACGGCGATACATGCGACAAGATCGCGCGCCGGCTGAACGTGCGCACCGAAGACCTCATGTCGCTCAACGGCATGCAGGGCCGCTGCCTCATCCGCGCCGGACAAGTGCTGCGCATCCCGACCGGGCCTGTGCCCACGCGCACACTTGCGCCGACCCGCACACTCATGCCCACGCGCACGCCCGTGCCCACGCGCACGCCCGTGCCCACACGCACGCTCGCGCCCACGCGCACGCTCGCGCCCACGCGCACGGTTCCACCCACACGCACCCCCGCCCCCACCGTCGATCCGGCCACGGGCTACGTAGTGCAGAACGGCGACACATGTGACAAGATCGCGCGCCGCCTGAACGTGCGCACCGAAGATTTCATGTCACTCAACGGCATGCAGGGCCGCTGCCTGATTCGCGCCGGGCAAGTGCTGCGCATCCCGACCGGGACGATGCCCACGCGCACGGTCGCGCCGACCCGCACGATCGCGCCCACTCGCACGACGATCCCCACGCGCACGGCGACGGCCACGGTCGACCCGGCGCAGGGCTACGTCGTGCGCGTCGGCGACACGTGCAGCGAAATCGCCAAGGCGTTCAAGGTGCGCGTAATCGATCTGCGGCAGGCCAACGGGCTCGACGAACGCTGCCTGCTGGCGCCGGGCCGGGTGCTCAAGGTGCCGTCACCCTGAGCGCCCGCACAGCTATTCCCAAAAGCCGATGCTATATCCCGACGTCGCGAAGATCATCACTTCGATCCCGTTCCACGATGACGCCACTTCCGGACAACGGTGAAGCCAAAAAGAAATTTCCCAAACGGCGCTTTCGTTCCGTGAGCTTCTTGTAGCTGGCGAATGGCATCACTACGGCAACCTCGACGCCATGCCGCGTAATGATCTGCGGCCCCTCGGTCGACGCACGATCGATCAGCTCGGACAACTTATTCTTTGCTTCCTGAATTTGCCACGCAGACATCGCGACCTCCTAAATAGCCAGACTGTCTAGACGGTATCCCGTCGAAAAATACCCGCATAGCCGATTCCAGCCTGTCCACTGCGACAGCCGGAAACAAGCGATGGGCAGGAAGCGGCCGGCGCGGCGGGCGCGCATGATTTTCCCGTGTCACATCGACACAGGAGGATCATGTCATGAACATGGATATCGTGAAAGGCAAGTGGACGCAGATCAAGGGCGATGTGAAAAAAGCGTTCGGCAATCTGACCGACGACGACATCATCCGCATGGAAGGCGACCTGACGCACGCCGCCGGCGTCATTCAGGAACGCTACGGCATCACGCGCGAAGAAGCCGAGAAGCGCTGGAACGAGTTCCTCGAACGCTTCACCGGCGTCCTCGACGGCATTCGACACGGAGTTACGAATCTCCGTCATCCAGAAGATCGCCCAGAGCGTCGGTCCACACGTCGCTGAGCTTGTCATCGGGCTGGAACGGCCGCTCTTCGAATTCGGCGGTGAGCTTCGCCAGATATTCCCTGACCGGGAACTGCGGCATCTGTCGCGCCATCTCCTCGACGCTCTCGTGCAGCTGCGCGGTCAGGTCGGCGCTCTTGGCCTTGAGATCGGCCAGGTCGATCTTGAGGCCGAACAGATGATTCAGCCGACGCATCGCGTCGTACCAGGCGGTGTAATCCTGCTCGATCGTGAGCGGCTGTTGCTGCTGCTGCGAAGAGGAAAGGCGCGACAGATCGTACATCGGCACGAAGGCGTACCAGCCGAAGTACTGCAGGCCGAGCTGCTCCGCCTGATGATTCAGGTACGACCCGATGCTGACCGGGCCTTCGTAATCCGACAAGCTGACGGCGTAGTCGCGCATCTCCGCCTTCATGCCCGGTAGGCTGTACGTGCAGGTGAAGCTGCGCTCCTTGTCGAACGGCACCACGGCGTACACGCCGCCCAGTGATGCGATCTTCGTCACGCCAAGCTCCGTGGCAATCTCGAAAAACGACTCAGCGTAGGCTTCGACGTTCAGCTGCGGCTCGTCGCCGATGAAAATCACCAGGCCGCGTTCGCCGTCTTCCCAGTAGTACACGTCGTTGCGCGGGCCGCTCATGTCGACCCGATAGCCTTCCTCGAATTTGACGCGCGGACGAAACAAAAACTGCGACACCGGCGTCTGGAACAGATACAGGCCGTCGGGACGGATGTGTCCGATCTTGCGCGCACCCAGCTTCTCGATCAGGTATTCGGGCAGACCGGACGACACCTCGCCGCCGTCCGCCCACTGACGCCAGCCGGCGATCATGTACATCGTCTTCGCCTCAGGTCGCTCGAAAAGTTCCAGATTGCCCATAATCGAACGACTATACGCCGGGGAATTAGATTCGCGTTAGTTGAAGAGCGGCTAATCTCAGTGGAATCCGCGAATCACGGCATCGCCCGCCGCCCTTCGGGCGGCGGGCGATGCCGTGATTCGCGGTGTATCCATTTGAGATTCAGTCATTTCCGACGAGCCGCCGCAGCTCGCGCACGAACTCGGTGCGCGGGATCGGCCGTGCGCCGAGCGAGGCCAGATGCTTCGTCTCCATCTGGCAATCGATCAGCGGCGCGTCGTTCGCGCGCTGCATCGCCACGAGGTGCGCCAGCGCCACCTTGCTGGCGTCGTCGGCGCGGGCGAACATCGATTCACCGAAGAACACGCGCCCGAGCGCCACGCCGTACAGGCCGCCGACGAGCTCGCCGGCGCGCCAGCTCTCCACGGAATGAGCGTAGCCGAGCCGATGCAGCCGCACGTAGGCCGCGATCATCTCCGGCTGAATCCACGTGCCGTCGTGGCCCGGGCGCGGCGCGGCGCAGGCGTGCATCACCACTTCGAAGGCCGTGTCCACGCGAATTTCGTATTCCCCGCGGCGCAGGCGGCGCGCCAGTGAGCGCGACACGTGAAATTCGTCGACGTACAGCACCATGCGCGGATCCGGGCTCCACCACAGGATCGGCTCGTCGTCGCTGTACCACGGAAAGATCCCGCGCGCGTACGCCTCGAGCAGCCGGCGCGGGGACAGATCGCCGCCGGCGGCGAGCAGGCC
>JBIIIA010000138.1:0-7882 GCA_044235195.1 Thermoflexales bacterium | reverse complement strand
CGCCGGCTTCGCAGTCCTGCCCGCGCGGCGGCGTGGCGATGCGCACGGTGAAGCGCAGCTGCCGATCGGTGGCCGGGTTCGTGGCCAGCGAGTAGTTGCGCCGCGTGGTCATCGCATTCGACGACGCGAACTCGTACACGTGCTGGCGCTTCCAGACCGGTTCGTACTTCGCGCCGACCTGCACGCCTTCCAGCGTGCGCCGGGCGTACGGCGGAATTTCGATCTGCAGATAATCGCCCGGCTGATATTCCGGCAGCGTCGAGCCCGGAGCCGGCTCGAGCACCAGCTCCTTGATGAACGTGGCCACGTTGTCGTTGCTGACCACGCGCAGTTCGAAGCGCTGTTCGGCGGCCGGCACCTTCGGCGCCAGCTTCAGCCAGATGCGACCGCCGCGCTGCTCGACGTCGAACGTGCGCATCGCCACGCACACCGGCAGGCGCGCCGGCGAGCCGTCGCGGATGTCGAAGCGGCCGTTGTGCTTCGGGCACTCGATCAGATTGCCCTTGACCATGCCGTCGGCGAGGTGCGCATTGCCGTGCGTGCACGTGCCGGCCGACGCGTAGTACTTGTTGTCGGCGGTGCGATAGATCGCATACGTGCGGCCGTCGTGGTCGAAGCGCAGCACGTCTTCCTTCTGAATCAGCGCCGCGGGCACCGCGTCGATCCAGCCGTCGACCGGCTGGCGGCCTTCGGCGGTGAACGTCTCGGCCGTGGCCGGCGCCTGGCTGGGCACCGTCGGCGTCGGCAGCACGCGCTTGACGAAGAACGCCGGATCCGCACGCTGGCGCAGGACGGCCGGCAGCAGCTCGCGCCACGCCGCGAGGATGCCGTTGTACGGCGTCGGGCAGTCGGCCTTGATCGCCGCGTGCAGCCGCGGGAGCGCATGGTACGGCACCAGCGGGAACATGTGATGCTCCACGTGGTAGTTCATGTTCCAGTAGATGAACCGATGGATCGGGTTCATGTACACCGTGCGGCAGTTCAGGCGATGATCGAGCACGTTCTCGGCCAGGCCGGCGTGCTGCGTGTAGCCGTAGATCGACATCAGCCACGAGCCGTAGAACATCGGGAAGCCGATGTACATCAACGGCAGCAGCGAGCCGAAGTAAATCGCCGCGCCGATGGTCGCCACGTAGATGGCGACGTAAATGCGCGCGCGCGTGTACACGCCCTGGCGCGCGAATTCGGGAATGAAGCTGGCCTCGTCCGGCGTGAGCTTGCCGAAGGAGTGCATCACGATGCCGGTGAAGAATTTTTTGTACGTGCCGATGCTGAAGAAATTCAGCACGAAGTCCTTCATGTTCGTCGGGCGCTGCACGGCGATCTCCGGATCGCGGCCGACGATGATGGTGTCGCTGTGATGCCGCGTGTGGCTCCAGCGCCACAGCGTCGACTCGCGCAGGATCATGAACGAGGCGATCTCGTAGACCACGTCGTTCATCCAGTCGGTCTTGAACGCCGTGCCGTGGCCGCACTCGTGCCAGCGCGAATCACCGCTCGCCCCGTACACGCCGCCGAAGATCGCGAACACGACCACCGCCCACGGCGTGCCCCACGTGAAGTAGCCGAGCAGGCCGAAGCCGATCAGCACCGAAAACCAGAGGATGGTGTCGCGGATCGCCGGCCCGTCGCGCCGCTCCAGCAGCGCGCGCATTTCGGCCTTCGGAATCGGCGAGGCGTACCATTTCGCCTCGGCCAGCCCGCGCTCGATCGCCTGCTTCGTCGTCGGACCGACCAGGCTGTAGTCGTGTGTCGTCGGAAGGGTAGGAGTTGCGGTAGCCATGGGAGTTGGGGAGAGGGAATGGGGGGTTAGGGATTAGGGATTAGGGAACGGGTGGGAGTGTACTGCGAAATGCGCAGGGCGTAGGCCTCACCCCCCGACCCCCTCTCCCCTCTCCCCTCTCTCCTACGGCAGGCTCGTAGCGCCCATCAGCCAGCGATCGACTTCGCGGGCGGCGCCGCGGCCTTCGTTGATCGCCCACACCACGAGGCTCTGGCCGCGGCGCATGTCGCCGGCGGAGAAGACGCCCTCGACGCTGGTGGCGAAGTTGCCGTGATCGGCCTTGACGTTGGTGCGCGCGTCGCGCTCGACGCCGAGCTGCTGCAGGAGCTGGTCCTCCGGGCCGCGGAAGCCCATGGCGAGCAGCACGAGCTGCGCCGGCCACACTTCCTCGCTGCCCGGCACCTCGGGGAACGTCATGCGCCCGTCGACGAACTTCATCTCGACGCGCACGGTGTGCAGTTCCTTGAGGCGCCCCTGCTCGTCGCCGACGAAGCGCTTCGTCGAGATCTGGTAGCGGCGCGGATCGGCGCCGAAGCGGGCGGCCGCCTCGGTCTGGCCGTAGTCCATCTTGTAGATGCGCGGCCACTGCGGCCACGGGTTGTCGCCGGTGCGCTCGTTCGGCGGGCGCGGCACGATTTCGAACTGCGCCACGCTGCGGCATCCGTGGCGCAGCGACGTGCCGACGCAGTCGGTGCCGGTGTCGCCGCCGCCGATCACGATGACGTCCTTGTCCTTCGCCGAGATCAGGCCGGCGAACGGATCGGCGCCGGCGCGGCGGTCGAGCAGGTTCTTGGTGTTGCCGCGCAGGAAGTCCATCGCGAAGTGAACGCCCTGCAGCTCGCGGCCGGGCACGTTCAGGTCGTTCGGCTTGGTCGCCCCGCCGCACAGCACCACCGCGTCGAAGTCCTCGCGCAGCTTCTCGACCGACAGGTCCTTGCCCACCTCGACGCCGGTGAAGAAGCGCACGCCCTCGGCGCTCAGCAGATCGACGCGGCGCTGCACCACGTTCTGCTTGTCGAGCTTCATGTTCGGGATGCCGTACATCAGCAGGCCGCCGATGCGGTCGGCGCGCTCGAACACGCTCACCCAGTGGCCGGCCTTGTTCAGCTGCGCCGCGCACGCCAGCCCCGACGGGCCGGAGCCGACGACCGCGATCTTCTTGCCGGTGCGCTTGGGCGGCGGCTGCGGCACGATCCAGCCTTCCTCGAAGCCGCGCTCGACGATCGCCAGCTCGATGCTCTTGATCGTCACCGCCGGATTGTTCATCCCCAGCGTGCACGAGCCCTCGCACGGCGCCGGGCACACGCGCCCGGTGAACTCGGGGAAGTTGTTCGTCTTGTGCAGGCGATGCAGCGCCTCGCGCCACAGCCCGCGATACACCAGATCGTTCCACTCCGGGATCAGGTTGTTGATCGGGCAGCCCGACGCCATCCCGTTGATCAGCTGGCCGGTGTGGCAGAACGGCACGCCGCAGTCCATGCAGCGCGCCCCCTGCTCCTGCAGCGTGCGCTCCTCGAGGTGCAGGTGAAATTCGTCGAAGTCGGCGACGCGCTCGAGCGGATCGCGCTCGGCCGCCGTCTGCCGGCCGTACTCCAGGAATCCGGTTGGTTTTGCCATGATGTTTTGTCAACGGACACCCCGAATCACGCCATGCGCCCCCTGCGGGGGCGCATGGCGTGATTCGGGGGTTTTATTTCTTAATTTCCGCCCGTGCGCGCGGCGTCGTTCTTGTTCAATTCGAAGGCGGCCATCACCGCCTCGTCTCCACTCAGGCCGCGCGCCTCGACTTCGGCGAACGCCTCAAGCATGCGCTTGTAGTCCTTCGGCAGCACCTTGACGAAGCGGGGCACGAACGAGTCCCAGTTCGCCAGCACCTTGCGCGCGACGTCGCTGCCGGTCAGCTGCACATGCTTCTCCAGCAGCATCTTGAGCTCGACGATCTCACGCGGGTCGCTCAGCTTCTCGAGGCCGACCATCTCGCGGTTCACGTTGCGGCGGAAGTCGCGGTTCCAGTCCAGCACGTACGCCACGCCGCCCGACATGCCCGCGGCGAAGTTGCGCCCGGTCGGGCCGAGCACCACCACGCGACCGCCGGTCATGTACTCGCAGCCGTGGTCGCCCACGCCCTCGACGACCGTCGTGGCGCCGGAATTGCGCACGGCGAAGCGCTCGCCGGCCGAGCCGCGGAAGAACGCTTCACCGGTCGTCGCGCCATAGAGCGCCACGTTGCCGATGATGACGTTGCCGTCCGGCGGCAGGTTCGCCGCGCGCGGCGGATAGATCACCAGGCGACCGCCCGACAATCCCTTGCCGACGTAGTCGTTGGCGTCGCCCTCGAGCTCCAGCATCAGCCCCTTCGGGATGAACGCGCCGAAGCTCTGACCGGCCGAGCCCTTGAAATGGAAGTGCACCGTGCCGTCCGGCAGGCCGTCCGCGCCGTAGCGGCGCGTGATCTCCGAGCCGACCATCGTGCCCGCCACGCGATTGACGTTGCTGATCGCCACCGTCGCCGTCACCTTCTCGCCGCGCTCGAGCGCCGGCTGCGCCAGCGCCAGCAGCGTGGTGGCGTCGAGCGAGCGCTCGATGCCGTGGTCCTGCTTCGTCGAGCAGTGGCGGCCGACTTCCGGACCCACCTGCGGCTGCCACAGCAGCGGCGACAGATCGATGCCGCTGGCCTTCCAGTGATCCATCGCGCGCTTCGCCTCGAGCATGTCCACGCGGCCGACCATCTCGTCGATCGTGCGGAAGCCGAGCTTGGCCATGTACTCGCGCAGCTCCTCGGCGATGTAGTACATGAAGTTCACCACGTCCTCGGGCTGTCCGACGAACTTGGCGCGCAGCTCCGGGTTCTGCGTGGCGACGCCGACCGGGCAGGTGTCCAGGTGGCACACGCGCATCATGATGCAGCCCATGCTCACCAGCGGGCCGGTGGCGAAGCCGAATTCCTCGGCGCCCAGCAGCGCGGCGATCGCCACGTCGCGGCCGGTCTTCAGCTGCCCGTCCGTCTCGACCGCCACGCGGTCGCGCAGCTTGTTCAGCACCAGCGTCTGGTGCGTCTCGGCCAGGCCGAGCTCCCAGGGCAGGCCGGCGTGCTTGATCGACGACTGCGGCGACGCGCCCGTGCCGCCGTCATGGCCCGAGATCAGGATCACGTCGGCGTGGCTCTTGGCCACGCCCGCGGCCACCGTGCCCACGCCCACTTCCGACACCAGCTTGACGCTGATGCGCGCGTGGTGGTTGGCATTCTTCAGGTCGTGGATCAGCTCGGCCAGGTCCTCGATCGAGTAGATGTCGTGATGCGGCGGCGGCGAGATCAGGCCGACGCCGGGCGTCGAGTGGCGCGTCTTGGCGATCCACGGATACACCTTGGTTCCGGGCAGCTGGCCGCCCTCGCCGGGCTTGGCGCCCTGCGCCATTTTGATCTGCAGCTCACGCGCCTGCGTGAGGTACTGACTGGTCACGCCGAAGCGCGCCGACGCCACCTGCTTGATGGCGCTGTTCTTGCTGTCGCCGAGCGCGTTCGTCCACACGTAGCGCGCCGGGTCTTCGCCGCCCTCGCCGGTGTTGCTGCGCCCGCCGATGCGGTTCATGGCGATGGCCAGCGTCTCGTGGGCCTCCTGGCTGATCGAGCCGTAGCTCATCGCGCCGGTCTTGAAGCGCTTGACGATCGAGGCCGCCGACTCGACTTCCTCGAGCGGGATCGACTGCGTCGGGAACTTGAAGTCCAGCAGCGCGCGCAGCGTGCACAGGCCCTGCTCCTGCTGATTGACGAGCGTCGAATATTCCTTGAAGGTCTTGTAGCCCTTCGACGTTACTTCTGCGCCGCGCATGCGCACGGCGTACTGCAGCTTGTGAATCGTCTGCGGGTTGAACAGATGCCGTTCGCCGTCCGAGCGCCACTGATAGTAGCCGCCGGCCTCCAGCGGCGCCGGGTCCTCGTCGCGCGGCGGGAAGGCGCGGAAATGGCGGCGGCGCACTTCCTCCTGAATCTGTTCGAGGCCGATGCCCTCGATGCGCGTCGGCGTCCACGTGAAGTACTTGTCGACGAACGACTTGCTCAGGCCGAGCGCCTCGAAGATCTGCGCGCCGCAGTAGCTCTGCAGCGTGCTGATGCCCATCTTCGAACACACCTTGACGATGCCCTTCATGGCCGCCTTGATGTAGTTCGCGCGCGCCTTCTCGTACTTCATGTCCGGCATCATGCCCTGCTGAATCATGTCGTAGAGCGTCTCGTACGCCATGTACGGGTTCACCGCGGTGGCGCCGTAGCCCAGCAGCAGCGCGAAGTGATGCACCTCGCGCGGCTCGCCGCTCTCGACGACGATGGCGCAGCGCGTGCGCGTCTTGCGGCGGATCAGGTGGTGATGCAGGCCGGCCGTCGCCAGCAGCGCCGGGATCGGCGCCATCTCGCGGCTCACGCCGCGGTCGGACAGAATGAAGACGTTGACGTCCTGCTCCATCGCCTCGTCGGCCAGCGCGAACAGATCTTCCAGCGCCTTCTCCAAGCCCTTGACGCCGTCGCGCACCGGGTAGAGGATCGACAGCTTCTGCGCCTTGAAGCCGGGCGAGTGCACGTGCGCCAGGCGCGCCAGCTGACCGTTCGTCAGGATCGGATTCTTCAGCCGGATCTGGCGCGCGTTCTCGGGCACGGTGTCGAGCAGGTTGCCCTCGGTGCCGAGCATGACGTCGGTGGCGGTCACCAGCTCTTCGCGGATGGCGTCGAGCGGCGGGTTCGTCACCTGCGCGAACAGCTGGCGGAAATACGAGTAGAGCAGCTGCGGCTGGTCGGACAGCGCGGCGATCGGCGTGTCGTCGCCCATCGAGCCGAGCGCCTCGACGCCGTTCTTGGCCATCGGCGCCATCAGCGTGCGCTGCGTCTCGAACGTGTAGCCGAACGCGTGCTGGCGCTGCAGCACCGTGGCGTGGTCGGCCGGGTCCGGCAGATCGGGCGGCAGCGGCAGGTTGTCCAGCTCGACGAGATTCTTGTCCAGCCAGGTCTGATACGGATGTGCCTTGGCCAGCTCGTTCTTGATCTCGTCGTCGCTCAGGATGCGCCCGCGCGCGGTGTCGATCAGCAGCATGCGGCCGGGCTGCAGGCGCGACTTGGATTCGACGTTCTCCGGCGCGATCTCGTCGCCGAGAACGCCCACTTCCGACGCCATGACGACGAGGCCGTCCTTCGTCACGTAGTAGCGCGACGGGCGCAGGCCGTTGCGGTCGAGCACCGCGCCGACGACCGTGCCGTCGGTGAAGACGATCGACGCCGGGCCGTCCCACGGCTCCATCATCGTGGCGTGATATTCGTAGAACGCGCGGCGCTCCGGATCCATCGTCTCGTGGTTGCTCCACGGCTCGGGGATCATCATCATCGCCACGTGGTGCAGCGGGCGGCCGGCCAGGTGCAGGAACTCCAGCACGTTGTCGAACTGCGCGCTGTCGCTGCCGTCCGGGTCGACGATCTGGTGCGTCACCTTGGCCAGGTCGTCCTTGAACAGGTCCGACTTGAGCGTGGCCTGGCGGGCGTACATCCAGTTCACGTTGCCGCGAATGGTGTTGATCTCACCATTGTGAATCAGGTAGCGATACGGGTGCGCGCGCTCCCAGCTCGGGAAGGTGTTCGTGCTGAAGCGCGAATGCACCACGGCGATGGCCGATTCCACGCGCGGATCGAGCAGATCGGCGTAGTAGGCGTCGACCTGGTCGGCCAGCAGCATGCCCTTGTAGACGATCGTGCGCGACGACAGGCTGACCACGTAGAACTGGTTGCCGTCGGCCTCGGCGCCGTAGCGAATTTCCTGCTCGGCGCGCTTGCGAATCACGTACAGCTTGCGCTCGAACGCCATGGCGTCGGCCCCGACGAGCTGCGAGAGGTTGCGCGACAGAAAGACCTGCCGAACGCACGGCTCGCCGGCGCGGGCGGTCTCGCCCAGCTGGGCGTTGTCGGTCGGCACCGTGCGCCAGCCCAGCACCGTCTGCCCTTCCTCGGCGGCGATCTGGGTGAAGCGCGCCTCGAAGCGCGCGCGCAGCGCCGCATCCTTCGGCAGGAACAGCATGCCCACGCCGTAGTTGCCGAGCGCCGGCAGCGACACGTTCTGGGCG
>JBIIIA010000137.1:0-7895 GCA_044235195.1 Thermoflexales bacterium | reverse complement strand
CGCGCCTTCCCCGTCGCTGCGCGACGACAGCCGCACCACGTCGTGATAGGCGTACCAGCGCGGATTGTCCGGCTCGCGCGTCAGCGTGCTGTAGATCGACGCGCCGTCGCGCGACCACGAGAGCGCACCGAATCCGACATCGTGCGCCGTGAGCCGCTGCGCCGCGGCGCGTTCGCCGAGCTGCGCCGGCGCGTCGCACACGTAAATCTGCCGAAAGCGGTCCTCGGTGTAGCTCACGCCGGTGCGATACGGCACACGCTTGATCGTGCGCGGGTCGACGCGTTTTTTGTCGACGTTTTCGCGGCGCTCCTTCTCCTGGCGCGCTTCGAAAGCATTCCCGGCGACGGGCGAAGCATCCGTCGCATCCTCGGCGCGGCGTTCCTCGGCGTGTACCGGGGCGGTGAACGCCAGGCGCGCGCCGTCAGGCGACCAGACGAAGCCGTCGATGCCGACGACGTGTGACGCGAAGAGCTGCGCTTCCCCGCGCTCCGGCAGCACGTAAATCGCCGATTTTTCGCCGCGGCTGCTGAGAAATGCCAGCTGGCCCCCCTTGGGATGCCAGCGCGGCATCGAATCCTTGCCCGACGCCGTCCACGGCTGCGGCGCAGCGCCGCCGTCGAGCGTCATGCCCCATACATTGCGCGTGTAGGCGTCGGCGACGCGATCGACGCTGGTGCGCACGAACGCCACGCGCTTTCCATCCGGAGACAAGCGCACATCGCTCAGATCGACGAGGTCGAGCAGGGTCGCAGGGGTGACGTTTTTCATGGCAGGCGGGCTGATGGTAGCAGAGAGTGGAGAGTGATAGCCGATAGTGATAGTGATAGTGATAGTGATAGTGGATTCGATTCTTCACTATCCACTATCACTATCGACTATCGACTTTTCACATGGGCGATCCAATCGCCGGAGGAAATGGGGGCGCGATGGCCGTAGTACTTCGGATTGAATTCGTAGGCCCAGCATTCGATCGGTTCGCCGCCGGCGAGCACGGCGACGACGCGGTGGCGAAAGTAGTAGCTGGCCTCGTAGTCGTCGGGGAAGAAGCGCTCGATGTCGTCGAGCACGGCGAGCGCGGCGGCATCGACCGTGTACACCTCGCCGTGCACGACGCTGTCTTCGTCGAGGCGCAGGCCGGGATATGCCCCGAAATCGTGGATGCAGCCGCGCAGCGTGGCCGGCCCGAGGTCGCGGCAGTTCGGAAAGAGCCGCGGCATCTCACGCACGCCGCCTTTGCGCAGCGTGCCGTAAACGAAAATGTGGTCGTCGCTCATCCGGGGCAGTGTAATACTCAATCAGCAGCGCCCCGGCCATGGTGAGCAGCATCAGCAGCGTGCTCATCGCCATGGCCTGGCCGTAATTCAACGCGCCGGGCTGGCCGAGATAGCGCGCGATCGCCACGGTGACGGTGGGTGTATCGGGGCGGGAGAGCATCAGCGACGCGCCGAACTCGCCGAGCGAGATGCTGAAGGCGAAGACGGCGGCGGCCGCCAGCGTCGGGGCCAGCAGCGGCACGTCGATGGACGCGAAGATGCGCGCCGCGGAAGCGCCGTCGACGGCAGCCGCTTCGCGCAGCGCCGGATCGAGCGCGCGCAGCGCCGGCAGCAGCGTGCGCACGAAGAACGGCAGCGCGATCATCGTATGCGCGATCGGCAGCAGCAGCGGTGACGTGCGCAGATCGAGCGGCGGACGATCGAACGCCACGAAAAAGCCCAGGCCGAGGGTGACCGCGCTGGTGCCGACGGGCAGCAGCAGCAGCGCCTCGCCGATGCGCGCCGCACGCGTGCGCGCCGCGAGCGCGTAGGCCAGCGGCAGGCCGAGCACGGCGACCAGCAGCATGGTCGCCCCGGCGAACGCCAGCGAATTGAGCATGGCCTGCGACGGCGGGGCGAAGAAAAACGACCCGGTCATGTTCACGCTCAGCATGCGGTAGAAGCGCAGCGGTTCGCCTTCCCACGAGATCGAGCGCAGCGCCAGCGCCGTCAGCGGCGCCCCGACCAGGCCGATCACGCCCACGCGGGCGCCGATGGTCAGCGCACGATCGAACGCCGTGCGCGGCGCGCGGCGCAGATCGGATGCGCCGGCCTCCTGCGGCGTCGCGCTCTGCAGCCGTTCGACGAGCGCGCCGAGCAGCACGGTGACGAGCATCTGCAGCAGGGCCAGCGACGTGGCCACGTCCAGTCGCAGCAGCTGCGCCGTCTGCCGATAAATCGCCACTTCGAGCGTGGCGTGGCGCACATCGCCGAGCAGCAGCACGACGCCGAAGCTGCCGAAGCAGAACAGGAACACCAGCGCCGCGGACGCCGCGATCGACGGCAGCGCCAGCGGCAGCGTGATCCAGCGCAGCCGCGCCCATGCGCCGGCGCCGTCGACCATGGCCGCCTCCTCGATGCGCGGATCGACGTTCGCCCACCACGCCCCGACGACGCGCACCACCACCGACACGTTGTAGAACACGTGCGCGAGCAGAATCGCCGCCAGCGTGCCGGTGAAGCTCGGCCCGAACAACGCCAGGAACGCCGCCGCCACCACCACGGCCGGCAGCACGAACGGCGCCGTCGTCAGCGCACGCCACAGCGGCTGCCCGGCGAAACGCAGGCGGGCGAACGTCCACGCCAGCGGCAGCCCGACCAGCAGCGTCAGCGCCGTCGACGCCGCCGCCTGCATCAGGCTCCAGCCCAAAATACGCAGCGTGGACGGATCCGCCCATACCGTCGGCAAATCGACGCCCTGGCTGAGCAGGCCGGGCGTGAAGCTCATCCGCGCGATGGCGACGATGGGGACGACGTAGAAGAGGAGGAAGAAGAGGGAAGAGGGGAGAGGGAAGAGGGGAGAGGGGAGAGGGGAGAGGAGTGAGGGGAGAGGGGAGAGAAGTGAGGGGAGAGGAGTGAGAAAAGAGAGGAATGAGCACGGCGCCTGTCACCCACGCTTGGCAGCCGATCGCTGTT
This sequence comes from Thermoflexales bacterium, assembly GCA_044235195.1. Taxonomy (GTDB): domain Bacteria; phylum Chloroflexota; class Anaerolineae; order J036; family Brachytrichaceae; genus CANJQH01. The sequence continues at coordinate 4,947 of JBIIIA010000137.1, read as the reverse complement.
CAACACACTCCCCTCTCTTTTCTCACTCCTCTTCACTCGTTTCTCTCTCCCCTCTCCACTTCGATCCGCCCCTGCTCCGCGGCGCGCACTTCGCCGACGATCCAGGCGTTTTCGCCCTGGGCGTGCATGGCAGCGACGAACTCGGCGACGCGATCGGGGGAGATGGGCAGCAGCAGGCCACCGCTGGTTTCCGGGTCCCAGAGCAGCATGCGCTGCCAGTCCGGGATGGCGTCGTCGAAGTGAACGTGCGCCTCGGCCGCTTCCTTGTTGGTGAACGCGCCGCCGGGGAAGACCCATTCGCGGGCGTGGTCGACGGCGCCGGGGAGAAACGGGACGGCGCTCATGCGAAAGACGAATTCGACGCCGGCCTGCGCAGCCATTTCGTAGGCGTGGCCGAGGAGGCCGAAGCCGGTGATGTCGGTGCCGCCGCGCGGGTGGAACGGCGCGGCGATGCGCGCCGCGGCGCGGTTCAGATGCGCCATGCTGGCCACGGCGGCATCGACCTGCTCCAGCGTCGCCAGGTCGCGCTTGTGGGCGGTGGTGATCACGCCAGCTCCGAGCGGCTTGGTGAGCACGAGGACGTCGCCGGGGCGCGCGCCACCCTTGGCCGTCAGCGCATCAGGATGAATCAGGCCGATCACACAGAGCCCGTATTTCGGCTCCTTGTCCTTCACCGTGTGACCGCCGATGATGGCGGCGCCGGCCTCGGCCACCTTGTCCGCGCCGCCGCGCAGGATGTCGCTGACGATGTCCGCCGGCAGGTCGTCGGGCAGCGCGGCGATGTTCAGTGCGAACAGCACCTCCCCGCCCATGGCATAGACGTCGCTCAGCGCGTTGGCGGCGGCGATGGCGCCGTAGGAGTACGGATCGTCGACGACGGGCGTGAAGAAATCCACCGTGGCGACGATCGCCTGTTCGTCGTTCAGGCGATACACCGCGGCGTCGTCCGGCGCGGCCAGCCCGATGAGCACGTTCGGATGCTGTGCCGCCGAAAATCGCTGACGGAGCGGCTGCAACACGGCAGCCAGCATTTCTGCGCTCAGCTTGCCCGCTCACCCGGCGCAGGAAGCGAGCGATGTGAGCTTGATCTTGCGGCCCGTAGACATGGTGCGTAATTTTAGCGCGCCGTATTTCCCGGATGCGCCCAAACCGAATCTGCACTACCATCCGACGGCATGGACGACATCGAACGCTACGAATTCGACCGCGTGGGCTACGCGGTCATCCGCGACATGCTGACCGCCGATGAAACCGCGCGCCTGCGCGGGGCCATCGATGCGCTGGAAGAACACGCGCTGGAACGCATTGATGCGCCGCCACGCAAGCAGGCCGCCTGGGGGCAGAACTATCACCGCGACGATGATCTGGGCTACCACGCCCACGGCGCGCGCGCCGAGGGCAAGACGCTCATCATCGAAGACTTCTGGAACGCCGACCCGGCCTTCGACTTTCTGCTCGATCACCCGCGCACGCTGGCTTACATTCGCGCCATCGTGCAGGGTCGCTTCACCATCAACAACTCCGAGATCAGGATTCGCTACACCGGCAACGCCAGTGGCACGCACATGGGCGGGCCGATCGACCACAAGTACCGCTATGCGTTCACCAACGGACAGATCGACTGCATGATGGTGCGCATGATCTATTTCGTGCACGACGTCGACGAGGACAACGGCCCGTTCTGCGTGGTGCCCGGCACGCACAAATCGAACATGCGCTCGCCGTACTCCGGCCTGCCGGACGACGAGCCCGGCATGATCGGCCTGCCGGTGCGCGCCGGCGACGCCATCCTGTTCACCGAACACCTGCGCCACGGCGGCTTCACCAATCGCTCGCCGCAGACGCGCAAGACGATTCATGTCGGCTACGGCCCGTTCTGGATGATGTCGCAGAACATCGCCACCATGGATGAGCCGCCCCACATCACCGCGTCCACGCGCGCGCGGCTGACCCCGGCGCAGAACGCGCTGTTCGAAGCCTGGCCGGCGCGGCGGAGCTAAACGCTGCGCCGGTGTATTCCTATGCTGCTTCAGAATAAAACCATCCTCGTCACCGGCGCCGGCGGCGGCCTCGGCGAAGGCATCGCGCGCGTGTGCCATCGCGAAGGCGCCGCCGTGGTCATCGCCGACGTGCGCGGCGAGGCGGCGGCGCGCGTCGCCGCTGAGCTGGGCGAACGCACGCTGGCCGTGCCGTGCGACGTGCGCGACGACGCTGCGCTGCAGGCGCTCGTCGACGCCGCCGTGCACCGCTTCGGCCGCATCGACGGGCTCGTCAACAACGCCGGCGTCAACTTCGCCAAGCCGTTCCTCGACACCACGGCCGCCGACTGGGAGCGCATCATCGCCGTCGACCTGCGCGCGGTGTTTTTCCTCACGCAGCTCGTCGCCCGGCAGATGCTGAAGCAGACGCCGACGGACGGCAGCATCGTCAACATCTCCAGCGTGCACAGCCACGCCGTGCTGCCCGGCGCCGGCCCGTATGACGCCGCCAAGTGGGGCGTCGTCGGCCTCGGCAAGAGCATCGCCGTCGAACTCGCCCCGCAGCGCATCCGCGTGAACGCCATCTCGCCCGGCCTGCTCGACACGCAGATCTGGCAGGACATCCAGGCCGCCGCCCCGAGCGCCGCGGAATGCATCGCCTACTGGAACAGCAACATCCCGATCGAACGCGTCATCGCCCCCGAGGAAATCGGCGAACTGGCCGCCTTCCTGCTCAGCGACCGCAGCAGCGCCATCACCGGTGCCAACATCTTCGCCGACGGCGGCATGACTGCGCAGCTCATCAGCCGCGAACCGTATCGCTCCAGGGCGCTGGAAGGCAGGTAATCGAGAAACTCGATTTGCATTACAAAACTTCGCAACATCGTCTACAAAACATCGCAGCGCATATGTCCTACGATCGTGGCGATGTTTACCTCAACACGAATCGGACGGGCGCTCACACTCAGCGCCATTGTCACCCTCGCAACAACAGGCTGCGCCCCGAGCGCAGCCCAGCAACAGGCCACCGCCACAGCCATCGCGGCAACAGTGATCGCGCAGATCACGGCATCTGCTCCCACTCAGACGCCGACGCCGGCAGCCACGCCGACGGAAACACCTGCGCCAACCGACACGCCCGAACCAACTGAAACACCGGAACCAACGAGCACGCCCGGGCCGTCCAGCACACCCAAGCCGACCAGCACGCCTAGACCGACCGCCACACCGATACCCGGGACCTTCTCGAATCCCATCGCCATCGGTCAGGCGGGAACAACGCGATCTGACTTCTACAAGTCTGACATGACGATTACCGTTCTCGAAGTGAAGCGCGGGAAGGATGCGCTTGCAACGGCAAGGCGCCTACAGTATTTTTTCACCGCACCGGTGGAAAAGCAGGAGTACCTGCTGGTCAAAATCAAAATTCAGTGGCTGACGGGTAGTTCGACGAAGAAGATTATTACGTTCACGTACGGCGATTTCGCACTTCGCTACGACAACAACGGCGAAAGCCTGTTGCCATCTCAAATCGACAGACTCGCCGAAGGCTATGTGCCCCTTGAGAAAGAGGGCTGGCTGCAGTTTCTGATCAGAGAAGGCAGCCAGCCGGTTCTCTACGTACAACCGGAACTAGTAGTCGCACAAAAACTCGGACTCGACACAGACACCGGTCTCTATTACTCACTGGAGCCGTAGGGATACTGCGCCACATATCTCCCCGCCCCATCCCCTGCTACGGCAACGTCGATGCCGACGTTGCCGTCACCCCAACGGGCGTCAAGGTCCACGCCGCCAACACAAGCCCCGTATGAAGAGAGATCCCTCCGTCTTGCCCTGGCTCGTCCGTGGCAACGTCTGCACGGGCGGGGCAAGACGTTCGGGATGACGCTCCGGGAATACCCAGCAAAGCGGAGGGATCTCTCTGCCTGTTGAACGATTCGCCCTTTGGGCGAATGCTCCCTCCGAATGCAACGCTAACACTCACTCCGTAGAATCGCACCCATGGAAAAGCTTGCCATCATCGGAGCCGGGCCGGCCGGGTTAACCGCCGCCGTCTACGCCGCCCGCTCATTTCTGGAGCCGCTCGTATTCGTCGGGCCCGCCTTCGGCGGACAAATCGCCACCACGACCGAAGTCGAAAACTTCCCGGGCTTCCCGCACGGCCTGCAGGGGCCGGAGCTGACGGCCAACATGCGCGAACAGGCCGAACGCTTCGGCGCGCGCATGGTCGAGGAGATCATCGAGAAGGTCGACTTCAGCAACGGCCGCCCGTACAAGCTGACCAGCAACGAAAAAGAGTACGAAGTGCAATCGGTGATCATCGCCACCGGCGCCACGCCCCGCCCGCTCGGCGTGCCGGGTGAGCAGGACTTCATCGGGCGCGGCGTGAGCTACTGCGCCACGTGCGACGGCTTTTTCTTCCGCGAGAAGGAGATCATCGTCGTCGGCGGCGGCGACAGCGCCTTCCAGGAAAGCCTGTTCCTGACGAAATTCGGCCGCCGCGTGCGCATCGTGCACCGCCGCGACGAATTCCGCGCCGGCGCCACGCTGCAGCGCCAGGTGCGCGAGAACCCGAAGATCGAGCTGGTGACGAACACCGTCATCGAGGAAATCCGCGGCAACGGCAAAGTCAACGAAGTGCTGTTCAAGAACGTGAAGACCGGCGAACGCGCGCCGAGCGCTGCCGACGGCATCTTCGTCTTCGTCGGACACGAGCCGAACTCGCAGCTTTTCGGCGGCCAGCTGGCCATGAGCCCGGAAGGCTACGTGACGGTGAACGAGCGGCTGCACACCAGCGCGCCCGGCGTGTTCGCCGCCGGCGAGATCCACGACAACTGGTTCAAGCAGGCCATCACCAGCGCCGGCTTCGGCTGCATGGCGGCCATGGAAGCGGAGAAGTTCCTGGCGGCGGGTGAATAGCGACTAAGAGTCGATCCGTAAATTCCGGCCGAGTCGCCATGCCCCG
>JBIIIA010000136.1:0-7911 GCA_044235195.1 Thermoflexales bacterium | reverse complement strand
AGGGAAGAGGGAAGAGAAAAGAGGGGTCAGGGGGGCCTTTCAGGGGGACATCGATTTGTGGCGTTCGAGTTCTTCGCTGCGCTCAGGATGACGGCCTCCCGCAGCTGTCATCTCGAAGGCTTTGCCTGCTTGTGCGTACGTAGCCACCGGCGCACCCGAAAAAGCGGAGGGATCTCTCTGCCGGCTGAAAGATTCGCCTTCCCATGATTTCCCACACAACGCGCAAGCGCCGGAGGCGCGACGCTTCCCAAGCCTGGGGCACCGCCCCGGGCGCGCCGTGCGCACGAAATGACGGAGCACATACGACGAATCAATGTCCCCTTGTGATGGGCCGTCGAACTCTACAATGCCCGTCGTGTACGACTACGACTATGTGATTGCCGGAGCCGGGGCGGCTGGGCTGAACCTGGCGGATGCGCTGCGCTGGGGCGGATTCGGCGCAGCGCGCGTGCTGCTGATCGACCGCGACGACAAGACGGCGAACGATCGGACGTGGTGCTTCTGGGAAGCGGGCGACAACGCGCTCGAGTCGATCGTGCATCGGCGCTGGGAGGCGCTGGCATTTCACGGCCCGGGATTTTCGCAGGTGCTGCGGCCGCGGCCGTATCGCTACAAGATGCTGCGCGGCATCGACTTCTACGAGCACATGCGTGCGCAGCTGCGGGCGATGCCGAACGCGAAGCGGATGCGCGGCGAGGTGTCGCACATCGAAGAGGCGGCCGACGGCGACGGCGCGGTGGTGTGGGTGCGCGAGCGCTGCTTTCGTGCGCGCTACGTGTTCGACAGCCGCACGCCGCCGCTGCCGAGCGACCCGCGCCACCACAATTTCCTCCAGCATTTTCTGGGCTGGGTGATCGTCGCGCCGCATGCGTGCTTCGATCCGGGCACGGCGACGTTGATGGACTTCCGCATCGAGCAGGGCGGCGACACGCGCTTCATTTACGTGCTGCCGCTGGATGAACGGCGGGCGCTCGTCGAATACACGATCTTCTCGCCGGCGCTGCTGGCGCGCGAAGAGTATGCGCCGCCGCTGCAGCGGTACATCGCCGAGCGACTGGGCATCGCCGAGTACGCCGTCGAGCACGAAGAGTTCGGCGTCATTCCGATGAGCGATGCTCCGCGCGTGCGGCGACCGAGCGCGCACGTGATGAACATCGGCGTGGCCGGCGGCGCCGCCAAGCCGTCGACCGGCTACACCTTCGTGCGCACGCAGCGGCAGGCGGCGCGCATCGTCGATGCGCTGCGGCGCACCGGCGCGCCGTTCTACGAAGACCCGGCCGCGGCGCGGCGCTTCGACGTGTTCGACAGCACGCTGCTGAACGTGCTGGCGAACGGCCGCGTGCCGGGCGCGCAGGTGTTCACCGACCTGTTTCGAAAAAATCCTGCCGCGCGCATCCTGCGCTTCCTCGACGAAGACACGCGCGTCGACGAAGATCTGCGCATCATGAGCAGCGTGCATATTCCCGAATTCACGCGCGCGCTGGCGACGGTGCTGACGCGGCGGAGATAATCGACGCATGCCCCCCTTCAAGGTGCACTCCCCCTTCGAGCCGGCCGGCGACCAGCCGAGCGCGATCAACGACCTCGTGCTGAGCATCGAGGCCGGCCGGCGCTACAGCACGCTGCTCGGCGCCACCGGCACCGGCAAGACGTACACGGTGTCGAAGGTGATCGAGGCCACGCAGAAGCCGACGCTGATCATCGCGCACAACAAGACGCTGGCGGCGCAGCTGTATGCCGAGTTCAAGGAATTCTTTCCCGACAACGCCGTCGAGTATTTCGTCAGCTACTACGACTACTACCAGCCGGAAGCGTACGTGGCGAAGAGCGATTTGTACATCGAGAAGGATTCGTCGATCAACGAAGAGATCGACCGGCTGCGCCTGGCGGCGACGAGCTCGCTGATGAGCCGGCGCGACGTCGTCATCGTGGCGTCGGTGTCGTGCATCTACGGCGTCGGCAACCCGGAGGACTACGGGCGCTACGTGGTGAAGCTGCAGCGCGGCGAAGTGCGGCGGCGCGAGCTGGTGCTGCGCATGCTGGTGGCGATTCAGTACGAGCGCAACGACATCGCGCTGACGCGCGGCAAATTCCGTGTGCGCGGCGACACGCTCGAAGTGCAGCCGGCCTACACCGAGACAGCCTATCGCATCGAATTTTTCGGCGATGAAGTCGAACGCCTGACCGAGATCGACACGCTGACCGGCGAAATTCTGAACGAAGTCGAATCGATCGAGGTGTATCCGGCCAAGCACTTCGTCACCGCGCAGGAGAAAGTGCAGGCGGCGCTCAAGACCATCGAAGAAGAACTCGCCGAGCGCATCGCGCACTTCAAGGCCGAGGAGAAATACATCGAAGCGCAGCGCATCGAACAGCGCACGCGCTACGACCTCGAGATGCTGCGCGAGATCGGCTTCACGTCCGGCATCGAGAATTATTCGCGTCACCTCGACGGGCGTGCGGCCGGCACGGCGCCGTTCACGCTGCTCGATTATTTCCCCGATGATTTTCTGCTGGTGATCGACGAGAGCCACATGACGCTGCCGCAGATCAACGGCATGTACAACGGCGACCACATGCGCAAGCAGACGCTGGTGGACTACGGCTTTCGCCTGCCGAGCGCGATGGACAACCGGCCGCTGAAGTTCGAGGAATTCGAGCAGCGCTGGCGGCAGGTGATCTACGTGAGCGCCACGCCCGGGCCGTACGAAATGAAGCACAGCCAGCTCATCGCCGAGCAGGTCATTCGACCGACCGGCATCGTCGATCCGGAGATCGAAGTGAAGCCGGTGCGCGGCCAGGTCGACGATCTGATCGTGCAGGTGCGCGAGCGCGTGGCGCGCGGCGAGCGCGTGCTCGTCACCACGCTGACCAAGCGCATGGCCGAAGACCTGACGCAGTATCTGGCCGACCTGGACATTCGCGTGCAGTATCTGCACAGCGAAGTGCAGACCGTCGAGCGCGTGGAAATTTTGCGCGACCTGCGGCTGGGCGAGTACGACGTAGTCGTCGGCATCAACCTGCTGCGCGAGGGCCTCGACCTGCCGGAGGTGTCGCTGGTGGCGATCCTCGACGCGGACAAGGAAGGGTTCCTGCGCAGCACCACGTCTCTGATTCAGACCATCGGCCGTGCGGCGCGGCACGTGTCCGGCAAGGTCATCATGTATGCCGACAAGATGACCGACTCGATGAAGCGCGCGATCGACGAGACCACGCGGCGGCGCGCCAAGCAGGCGGCGTACAACGAAGCGCACGGCATTCAGCCGCAGACGATTTACAAGGCCGTGCGCGACCTGACCGACCGCGTGAAGACGTCCGAGGAAGGGACGGGCTACGGCAAGGCGCAGCCGGCGGCGGGCGGCGGCCTGCGCCTGGCGGACATGCCCAAGGCCGAAGTGCGCAAGCTGATCGGCGAGCTCGAAGAGCAGATGCGGGCGGCGGCGAAGTCGCTCGAATTCGAAATGGCGGCCATGCTGCGCGACCAGATTTTGGAACTGCGGCAGCAGCTGAACGACATCGACGAGAGCACGCCGGCGTGGGAGAAAGTGCGCCGCATGGGCGAAGAGATCGTCGAGGACGAACGCGCGGCGGAGGCGGCGAGTGCGCGCGCTGCGACGCGCACGCCGGCCAAGGCGCGGCCCGGTCGGGCGCGCGAGCGCAGCGTGAAGACGTCGCGGCGATGATCGGTTTTCGATCAGGCTTCTACATTGCGAATGAGTTCGACGCCGTCGTTGCGCACGCTGTTGACGCGAGACGAGACGGGATAGGCGGTCATTGCGGCGGCCGGGTAGGGCATGAGCAGCGACTTCAGGTACGCCGGATCGTCGTGGGCCATGTCGAGCCATTCGGCTTCGGCGCTGCGGGCGAGGATGGCGGGCATGCGATCGTGGATCTGTGCGGCTAGCTCGTTGGGGGTGGTGGTGATCACCGTGCAGGTGCGCAGCGGCTCGCCCTGCGGGGTTTTCCAAATGTCCCACAGGCCGGCCATGGCGAACGGCGCGCCGTCGTGCAGCAGGATGCGCAGCGGCGTCTTCGTGCCGTCGGCGTTTTTGCGCCACTCGTAGAACGAATCGGCGAGGACGAGGCAGCGGCGGCGGCGCAGCAGCGTGCGAAAACTGGGCTTCTCGTCGAGCGTCTCGGCGCGCGCGTTGATCATGCGGCTGCCGAAGGCGATGTCCCTCGCCCACGACGGCACCAGGCCCCAGCGCGCGCCGGAGAGCGTGCGCGGCGATTCGTCGAAGACGACGGCGACCGTCTGCGTCGGTGCGATGTTGAAGCGCGGCTGCGCGATGAATTCGGCGTTTTCGAGCACGAAGCGCGCCATCAGCTGCGCCGGGTCGAGGGTGAGGGTAAAGCGGCCACACATGGTCAATCAGCGTTCGCTCGCCTGTCGCAGCGCGGTGAGCACCGGGCGCTCGGTGCCGTCGGGGTTCAGCAGCGAGAACCACGACATCTGTTCGCACGGGTCGGGGTATTGCGGGGAGCGGGAGAAATCATAGTTCCAAAGGAACATCGGGCCCATCCACGGCCAGTGGCGCGCGGCGAAGTCGAAGGCGTCGACCGTCCATTGCGCCTGGCGTTCGGGCGAGACCTTCTGCCAGTCGAGGCTGCCGAGGTTGCAGGAGCGGCCGGCGGAGGCCGGGTCGAGCAGCCAGCCGAATTCGGTGGCCCACATCGGGAGCGCGTCGGCGCCGTATTCGACGAGCAGCGCGCGATGCGCCTCGGCGCGGCGGAAGAGCAGGCCGCGCGTCTGCGGGTCTTGCGGGTCGTGATCGGGGGCGTAGGCGAAGCCGTACGGATGAAAGCCGTAGCCGTCGATGAAGGCGAGCGCGCCGGCGTCGAACATGGCGCGGGCGTAGCGCAGGTCGTCGACGAAGCCGTCGCCGTCGCCGCCGGTGGGGGCGATGCCGGCGGAGATGACCAGCGCGTTCGGATCGGCGCTGCGGATGCGGGCGGAGGCGATGGCCAGCAGCTCGGTGTAGCGCAGCGCATCGGGCGGGTTGCCGCCCCATTCCCGCGACAGGTTGACCTCGTTGCCGATCGAGTAGGCGGCGATCACGCCGGCGCGTTCGCGGGCGAGGCTTTCGACCTGCTGCGCCCACTGGTCGACGTCCTCCTGACGGCCGCTGATCGCAGCGCCGAGCGGCACGCGGTACAGGATGCGAAAGCCGTCGATCGGATAGTCGGGCGGGTTGAAAACCTGCACCCAGCCGAACCCGAGGTCGCGCAGCGGGCCGAGCTTGTCCGACGTGTAGTCGGCGACGTTGATGCCGTGGGGGGAGAGGTCGACCGCCGTCGGCCGTCCGCCGTCCGCTGTCGGCCGTTCGCTGACCGCCGTCGGCCGTCCGCCGCCCGCTGTCGGCCGTCCGCCGTCGGCGGTCGTCTGTCCGCCGCCCGCCGTCGGCCGTCCGCCGTCGGCGGTCGTCCCCTGCCCGCATCCCCCGACGAACACGGCGATTGCCGCGAGCAGGAAGGCGCGTCGCTCAGGCTGCGGCGGATGCATTGCCCTCCGATGCGTCGGGGCTGCGGCGGCCGTTGAGGAAGGTGAGCACGGCGAAGGCTTCGGCGATGTCCTCCTGGCTGATCAGGCCGAGGTAGCGTTCGCCATCGTAGACGGCGGCGATGCGCACATCGATGGCGGACATGGATTCGCGGGCGGCGTCGAGCGTGATGTTGCCCTGCAAGCGCAGCACGTCGCGCTGCATGATTTCGGTGACGTACGGGTCGCCGGGCTGCAGGGCGAGCGCGCGCAACACTTCCTCGCGCGTGACGACGCCGAGCAGGCGGGTGCCCTGCAGCACGGCGAAGTCGGGCTGGTAGCTCGTCAGGATGTAATCGGCGACGCGGCTGACGCGATCGCCGATCTGCAGCGTGAGCGCGTGCTTGTTGTAGGCGTCGCCGATGCGGCGCGTGATTAGGACTGTTTTCGACTGAGCAGCGCTGTTCTCCTGACCGGCGCCGGCGAAGATGAACACGGCGGTGAGCACGAGCAGGAACTGACCGTTGACGACGCCGTAGACGCCGATGCCGATGGCGATGACCTGGCCGAGCAGCGTGGCGAGGCGTGTGGCGCGCGGGAAGCCGAGCGGCATGGCGAGCAGCGCGCGCAGCATGCGGCCGCCGTCGAGCGGAAAGGCCGGGATCAGGTTGAAGACGACGAGGCTGACGTTGGCGGCGAGCAGCCAGTAGAGCAGCGTGGTGAAGCTCGTCGAGCGCGCATCGGGGATGAGGCCCTGCGCGTCGAGCAGCGACGTGCGCACGTCGGCGCCGAGGACGGCGATGAGCACGGCGGCGATGACGACGTTGACGAGCGGGCCGGCGGCGGCGATGAGCAGCTCATGCAACGGCTTGTCGGGATTCTTCGTCAATATGGCGACGCCGCCGAGCGGCAGCAGCGTGATCTCACGCACCTGGATGCCGAACGCGCGGGCGACGAGGCTGTGGCCGAGCTCGTGCAGCGTAACGCAGAAGAACAACAGCAGCATCAGCGCCACACCGAACAATGCTCCTGTCACCGTGCCCGTGATGCTGCCCCACTGAAAGGCAGCCAGGATCAGGATCAGGAAAAACGTGATGTGGATGCGGATGTCGATGTCCGCGATGCGGGCGATGCGAAACGAACCGCTCATGGGAACCTCCTTGCTGGCGGACGGCGGACGGCGGACGGCCGACCACAGACGCCGTAATGTACCGATAGACGGTTAGCTCCGGATGAGCCACATTCGTCTGCTATCTGCTATCTGCTATCTGCTATCTGCTATCTGCTATCTGCTATCTGCTGTCAGCCATCCGTCGTCTGCGGTCTTCGCTCCGTGGCCCGATAGGGCGCGAACGCATCGACGAGGCGGCCGGGGATGCGGCCGGAGATGAGGATGCTGCGTTCTTCGGGAATTTCGCTGTCGACGGTGCCTTCGCGGCGGATGAGCGCCATGAGGTCGCCGGCCTTGTAGGGCAGGCGAATTTTCACGGGGATCATGCGTTCGAAGAGGACGTCTTCGATGACGGCGAGCAGGTCATCGAGGCCCTGTTTCTGCTGAGCGGAGATGAAGACGCCTTCGGCGAGCAGACCTTGTGCGACGGCGTCGCGCGCGTCGGCGTCGAGCTTTTCGGCTTTGTTGAGCGCAAAGATCATCTGCTTGTCGCCGGCGCCGAGTTCGGCGAGCGTGTCGATCACGGTGCGCGCCTGTTCAGCGGCGTTGGGGTGCGTGGCGTCGACGACGTGCAGGAGAGCATCGGCCTCGGTGATTTCCTCGAGCGTGGCGCGGAAAGCGGCGACGAGCTGCGTGGGCAGCTTCTGGATGAAGCCGACCGTGTCGGTGAACAGCACGGCGTGGCTATGCGGAAGACGCACACGGCGCGTGGTCGGGTCGAGGGTGGCGAAGAGCTTGTCCTCGGCGAGCACCTCGGCGCGGGCGAGCGAATTCAGCAGCGTGCTCTTGCCGGCGTTGGTGTAGCCGACGATGGCGACGACGGGCGCTTCGTACTTCTTGCGCTGCTTGCGCTGCATCGAACGCTGGGCGCGGACGGCGTCGAGGTCGTGCTTGAGTTTGGTGATGCGCTGATCGATGGCACGGCGGTCGATTTCGAGCTGCGTTTCGCCCGGGCCGCGCAGGCCGACGCCGCCGTTGCCGCTGCGGCCGGAGCCGCCGCCGGCCTGGCGGGCGAGGTGCGTCCACATGCGCGTCAGGCGCGGCTTGCGATATTCGTACTGTGCGAGTTCGACCTGCAGCGCGCCTTCGCGCGTGCTGGCGTGCTGCGCGAAGATGTCGAGGATCAGCGCAGTGCGATCGATCAGCGTGACCTTCGGGCCGAGCAGTTCTTCGAGTTCGCGCTGGTGGCGCGGCGAGAGTTCGTCGTCGAAGACGACGACGTCGAACTCGAGCGCATCGCGCCACGTAACGAGCTCTTCGA